>NZ_JBVHEH010000001.1:0-237970 GCF_055562955.1 Kitasatospora sp. NPDC015121 | reverse complement strand
GCCCGGTCGCGGTCGTGTCCCCCCCCCCCCCCGGGCGGGGGGGGGGTCCCGCGGGGGGGGGGCGGGGTCCGGGGTGCGGGGGGGGGGGGGGGGGGGGCGGCCCCCCCCCACCGGCCCCCGCCCCCCCCGCTCCGGTCAGTAGGAGCCGGGGATCCCGGCTTCCTTGCAGGCCTTGGCGAACTGCGGGGTGCAGATCTCCTCGGCTTTGTAGAGGCCGCCGGCGACGACCGTCTCGGCGACCTTGTCCTTGGTCACGACGACCGGGGTCAGCAGTCGGGACGGGATCTCCCGGCCGTCGGACTGGGTGACGGCGGACGCCACCGAGGTGATGTCGATGCCCTTCACCAGGTAGACCGCCATGTTGGCGGCCGCCTCGGTCTCCGGCTGGTACGGCTTGTAGATGGTGTACGCCTGCTCGCCGGTGATGATCCGGCGGATCGCGTCCAGCGAGGCGTCCTGCCCGCCGACCGGCACGTCGGTGCGGCCGGCCTTGTGCAGCGAGTCGATGATCGCGCCGGCCATGCCGTCGTTCGCCGAGTAGACGGCCTGGAAGCCGTTCTTGCCGAGCTTGGAGACGGCCTCGTCCATCTTGGCGCCGGCCACCTCGGGCTTCCACTCGCCGGACTGCTCGTACACGATCCGCTTGACCTTGCCGTCCAGCGCCCGGTGCGCGCCGGTCTTGAAGTCGGCGGCGTTCGGGTCGGTCTCCGCGCCGTTGATCATGACGATCTCGGCGTCGGTGGCCTTCTTGCCGTTCTTGGCCATCGCCTCCAGCAGAGCCTGGCCCTGGAGTTCGCCGGTGCGCTGGTTGTCGAAGGAGATGTAGGCGACCACGTCGCCGGCGGCCAGCCGGTCGTACGCGATGACCTTGGTGCCCTTCGCCTTCGCGGCCTCCACCCACGGCGCGGTGGCGGCGGCGTTCACCGGGTCGAGCAGGATCACCTTGACGCCGCGTGCCAGCAGGGCGTCGAACTGCTCCTTCTGCGTCTTCTCGTCGCCGTCGGCGTTCGCGTAGTCAACGGTGCACTTGGTGCACAGACCGTTGACGGACGCCTCGATCAGCGGCTTGTCGAAGGCCTCGTAGCGGGTGGAGGAGGAGCGTTCGGGCAACAGCAGTCCGATCGACTGGTTGCCCGAGGACGACGAGGGTTTGTCGTCCCCGCAGGCGGCGAGCGACATCGTCATCGACACGGCGGCCGTGCCGATGACGAGTCGACGCGTCATCGAGTTCATGGTGGGTGGAGCCTCCCTGACAGCGCCGCGTCCCTACGGCGGAGAAGGGGAGTCAAACCCACCCGTCCTTTGTCGTCAAGAAGTAAATCATTGGTCAGGGGGGATCGACCAAGTCGTTACCTTCTTGAATGCATTCCGATGGCTCCGACCACGGAGCGTTCACCGCTCGCTGCGCGCCACCAGGAACACGCCGCCGACCACCACCGCACCGCCGACCAAGATCGGCCAGGTCAGGGACTCGGAGAGGAACAGCCAGCCGAGGAAGACCGCCACCACCGGATTGACGTAGGCGTAGGTGGCCACCAGCGGTAGCGGCGCGCGCTGCAACAGCCAGGCGTAAGACGTGAACGCGACAATGGAACCGAACAGCACCAGGTACACCAGCCCCGCCCACGAACCGGCCGACACCGCCGCCGGGTCGAAAGCGCCCGGCTCGCCCCGGACGAACGACAGCGCCAGCGCGCCCAGCGCACCCGCCACCATCTCGTACACGCTCGCCACGAACGGGTCGGCCGGCATCGGCAACCGCCCCGCCAGCACCGAGCCGAGCGCCCACACCACCGCCGCGACCACCACCAGCAGCAGCCCCGCCAGCTCGACCTGACCGGTCAGCCCCGGCGCGGTCAGCACCACCAGCCCCGCCAGGCCCAGCAGCACGCCCGCCAGCGTGCGCCCGCCCGTCCGGATCCCGAACGCCCGGCGCTGCAGCACCACCCACAGCGGCATGCTCGCCACCATCAGCGCCGCCAGCCCCGACGGCACCGTCCGCTCGGCCAGCACCACCAGCCCGTTGCCGCCGACCAGCAGCAGCACGCCCACCAGGAACGCCGAACCGAACTGCGGCCACGTCACCCGCAGCGACCGCCACCCCCGGCGGGCCGCCAGCCCCGCCGCCAGCAGCAGCGCCGCCGCCCCGAACCGCAGCGCCCCCGACAGCAGCGGCGGCATCGTCTCCACCACCACCCGGATCGCCAGGTAGGTCGACCCCCACACCACGTACACGATGCCGAGCGCCGCCCACACCGCCACCCCGAGCCCGCCGACCGGCTTCGGGTCGGCCGGCTTCGGGTCGGTCGGCTTGGGGCCGACCGGCTTGGGGTCGACCGGCGCCGAGGTCGGGGAGGCGGTGGCCGGGGTGGCGGTGGCCGGGGTGGCGGTGGCCGGGTCGGGCGGACAGTCGGGGCCGGCGTCGGCGGAGGGTTGCGGAGAGGGCGCGGACATGGGCGTCTCCTTGTCTTGGTCCTGACAGGCGTTCGGCGGAATGACACCACACTCGGCCCGCCCCGGGCAGCGAGTTTCACCAGCCGGTACGGGGCGCGCGGGGCGAACCCCGCCCGGCCCGGCCCGCCCGGCTCGTTACCGCCGGACGCCGCCCACCGCACGCCGGGCAGGGCCGACCGGATGAACCGGCGCACCACCGCGACCCCAGCCGCCCCGTCCCGGCCGCGCCGGATGGTAGGCATGGGGGCGGCCGAGGGCAGCCGAACGGAGGACGGCCGCATGGCATGGTTCGCCGCACCCGAGTACCGGCTCGCCCGCGAGCTGTTCCTACGCCTGCTCGCCCTCGTCTACGGCTGCGGATTCCTCGCCGCCGCCCGGCAGTTCCGCGCCCTGCTCGGCAGCCGCGGCATGCTCCCGATCCCGCGCTTCCTGGCCCGCGTCCCGTTCCGCCGCGCCCCCAGCCTGTTCCACTGGCACTACGACGACCGCCTGTACGCCGCCCTCGCGTGGACCGGCGCCCTGCTCTCCGCCGCGCTGCTCGCCGGAGCGGCCGACCTGCTCCCGCTCGGCGCCGCGATGGCCGTCTGGGCGCTGCTCTGGGTGCTCTACCTGTCGATCGTCAACACCGGACAGACCTGGTACGCCTTCGGATGGGAGTCCCTGCTGCTGGAGGCCGGCGCCCTCGCCGTGTTCCTCGGCAACGACCGCACCGCCCCGCCGCTGCTCGGCATGTGGCTGCTGCGCTGGACGCTGTTCCGGGTCGAGTTCGGCGCCGGACTGATCAAGTGGCGCGGCGACGCCTGCTGGCGCCGGCTCACCTGCCTCTACCACCACCACGAGACCCAGCCCATGCCCGGACCGCTCAGCTGGTTCTTCCACCACCTGCCCCGCCCGCTCCACAGGGCCGAGGCCGCCGCCAACCACTTCGTCCAACTGGTGGTCCCCTTCGGCCTGTTCCTCCCGCAGCCGATCGCCTCCGACGCCGCCCTGCTGATGATCGCCACCCAGCTCTGGCTGATCGCCTCCGGAAACTTCGCCTGGCTGAACTGGCTCACCATCGCCCTCGCCCTCGGCGTCCTCGACACCGGCACGCTGCGCCGCGTCCTGCCGATCGGTCCCGACACCGCCGGGCCCGGCTCCCAACCCGCCTGGTACCAGGGCCTGGTGGCCGGGTACGCGCTGTTGGTGCTCGCCCTGTCCTGGCGGCCGCTGCGCAACCTGCTCTCCGCGCACCAGCAGATGAACCGCTCCTGGGACCGCCTCCACCTGGTCAACAGCTACGGCGCGTTCGGCACCGTCGGCCGGACCCGGTACGAGATCGTCCTCGAGGGCACCCGCGACGTCCACGGCCGGGACGGCTGGCAGGAGTACGAGTTCCCCGGCAAGCCCGGCCGGGTGCGGCGGCGGCCGCGGCAGTTCGCCCCCTACCACCTGCGCCTCGACTGGCTGATGTGGTTCGCCGCGATCTCCCCGGCCTACGCCCGCCCCTGGTTCCACCCGCTGCTCGCCCGGCTGCTCGTCAACGACCCCGACACCCTCCGCCTGCTCCACCACAACCCCTTCCCCGACGCCCCGCCCGCCCTCGTCCGCGCCCGCCTCTACCACTACCGCTTCACCGACGGCCCCGAGCTCCGCGACACCGGCGCCTGGTGGCACCGCCGCCACGTCCGCGACCGGCAGGCGCCGGTCGGCCTCGCCGAGCTGCGCCGGCACGCGCCCCCGGCCCCGGCGGCCCCGGCGGCCGGGACGGAGGGACGACGATGAACCCACCCAACTCCCGCCCCCCACCCCGGCGGGGCGTACTGTCGGTGCCGCTCCCTACCGTACGGACCGTGCGAACCGTGCGACCCGCACGGACGGGCCCCCGACCCGGGACGCGGCCCGCCGCGATACCACGGGGTCCGCTGCCGTGCACGGCTCGAACGCGCACCCGTATTCTGGCCTCCCGCGACGCCACCGCCGCCGCGCCCACCCCACCCGCCACGCCAGTCCCTCTGCCCGCCAAACGCCACGAACCGGACTTCACATGACAGTGCGCACCCTGAACGACGCCGACGACTCCGCGTCCGAGACCGCGACCGCGTCCGCGACGGACGGCGAGAACCGCCAGAGCACCCGTGAGGAACTCGGCCGCTTCGCCGAACAGGGCGGCTTCACCCTCACCGCCGACGCCAACCCCTGGCTGGAGGCCGCCGAGACCCTCGCCGGCCCCGAGGACGCCCGGGCCGCCTCCACCGTCCTCGCCGAACTCCGCAGCCGCGACACCCGCGCCGTCGGCCAGGCCGCCAACGCCATCGCCACCAAGGCCGGACTCAACATCCCCGACACCCTCGGCGGCCTCACCACCCTGCTCGACCTCCTGCAGCGCGTCCACGCCACCACCGCGACCCTGCGCACCGAGGTCTACCAGCAGAACCTCGCCGAACTCGCCGCCGCCACCGGCACCTCCGCCTACCGCAAGGAGAACGGCGCCAAGCTCGGCTGGAACCGCCGCCGCACCCTGCGCGGCCAGGCCCGCGCCCTCGCCGCCGCCGGCACCCGCCCCGGCCGCGCCGAACTGCACACCGCGCTCGTCGCCGCCGAGGCCGCCCACCGCGACTGGAGCGCCATCGCCGAAGCCTCCTCCCGGCCCGCCGTCCCCGTCGACGGCGCCCTCCTCACCGAGACCGCCAACGTCGTCGAATCCCTCGCCGACGCCGTCCGCACCCTCACCCGCCTCCTTCCCGAGCGCGCCCTCGACGCCCTCCCCCTCACCGAACTCGCCGACCTCGTCGACCGCCTCGCCGCCGACGAAGGCACCCTCTACCGGCTCTCCGCCCTCCGCCAGCTCCGCCTGGAACTCGCCGAGCAGGGGCTCACCGAGCTGCTCGCGGAGCTGAACGAGCGGCAGGCCGACAAGGACGCCGCGCTGGCCGCCTACGACCGGCACGTCGCCGCGAAGGCCGCGCTGGCGGCGGGACCGCGACAGGCTGCGGAAGCGGTCGAGCCGGAGGCTGTGGTCGAGGCTGTCGAGGTCGAGGTCGAGCCGGAGCCGCTGGTCGAGGCTGCCGAGGCCGAGGAGCCGGTGGTCGAGGTCGAGGCTGTCGAGCCGGCGGCTGAGGTTGTCGCTGAGCCGGTCGCTGAGCCTGAGCCGGTCGCGGAGCCCGAGGCTGCCATCGAGCCCGAGCCCGAGCCCGAGCCCGAGCCCGAGCCCGAGGTCGAGGTCGAGCCGGAGCCGGTGGCTGAGGTCGCCGAGGAGGCTGCCGAGCCGGTGGCCGTTGAGGAGCCGGTGGTCGAGGTCGAGGCTGTCGAGCCGGTGGCTGAGGTTGTCGCTGAGCCCGAGGTTGTCGTCGAGCCCGAGGTCGAGGTCGAGCCGGAGCCGGTGGCCGAGGCTGAGGTCGTCGAGCCGGTGGCTGAGGTCATCGCTGAGCCGGTCGCGGAGCCCGAGGCTGCCATCGAGCCCGAGCCCGAGCCCGAGCCCGAGGTCGAGGCTGAGCCGGAGCCGGTGGCTGAGGTCGCCGAGGAGGCTGCCGAGCCGGTGGCCGTTGAGGAGCCGGTGGTCGAGGTCGAGGCTGTCGAGCCGGTGGCTGAGGTTGTCGCGGAGCCGGTCGCGGAGCCCGAGGCCGTCGTCGAGGTCGAGCCCGTTGTCGTCGAGATCGAGCCCGTCGTCGTGGAGCCCGTTGCCGTCGTGGCGGAGCCGGAGGTGGTGGCTGTCGTCGCCGGGGGTGGGCCGGTGAAGCCGGAGTTGGTGCCGGGGAAGCCGATCGCCGGGTACTCGGCGGCGGAGCTGGTCGCGCTGGTGGCGTGGTTGGACGCGGACGGGGAGAAGCGCAGCGATGACGAGCTGCTGCGGGCGGCGATGAAGGAGCTGGGCTTCGGTCGGCTCGGGCCGCGCATCAAGGAGGCGCTGGGCGCGGCGGTCGCCGCCGTCCGGGGCTGACGGTTCGTCAGTGGCCGGGTGTGCGCCCGCTGTCGCGCCTGGGGCGTGGCGGCGAGCGCACGCGTTCTCACTCGCCGATGTCCTCGTACCAGAGCTCGGGGCGGGTGGCGATGAAGTCGGTCATCAGGCGTACGCAGCGCGGGTCGTCGAGCAGGGTGATGCCGGTGCCGTGGGCGGCGAGCCAGTCGTGGCCGCCGGTGAAGGTGGTGGATTCGCCGATCACGACGTGTCCGATGCCGAACTGGCGGACCAGGCCGGAGCAGTACCAGCACGGTGAGAGGGTGGTGACCATCACCGTGTCGCGGTAGCCGCGCAGGCGGCCGGCGGCGCGGAAGGCCGAGGTCTCCGCGTGGGTGGACGGGTCGTCGTCCTGGACCCGCCGGTTGCGGCCGCGTCCGAGCAGTTCGCCGTCGAGCCGGAACAGCGCCGCCCCGATCGGGACGCCGCCTTCGGCGAGCCCGGCCTCCGCCTCCGCCACCGCGACGTCCAGCCATGCCCCGGCCCGTTCCGCCGTCACTCCCGTGCCCATGTGGCCACCTCCTGCGTCCACTCTCCCCGGCCGCCGGGCGGCCGGCGCCGGGGGCGGACCGGTGTCCGACGGATTTGACGTTTCCTTTAAGGTGCGGGCATGCGAGATTTCGGGGCGGGACTGCGGTTCCTGTTCAACGGGCAGCGGTGGGTGGCGCGGCACGGGCGGTGGTGGGGGTTCGGGATGATCCCGGCGCTGATCGCCCTGGTCGGGTACCTGGCCGCGTTGGCGGTGCTGATCGCGTACGCGGACGACCTGGCCGAGTGGGCGACGCCGTTCGCGGACGGGTGGAGCGAGCTGTGGCGGAACGTCGTGCGGGTGGGCGTCGCGGTGGTGGCGGTCGGCGCGGGCGGACTGCTGGCGATGCTGACGTTCACGGCGGCGACGCTGCTGATCGGTGAGCCGTTCTACGAGTCGCTGTCGGCCAAGGTGGAGGAGACCGAGGGCGGCGGGCCCCCGGAGTCGGACCTCCCGCTGTGGCGGGAGCTGTGGGTGGCGGCGCGGGACAGTCTCGCGGTGCTGCTGCGGGCGGCGGCGTTCGGGATCGCGCTGTTCCTGTGCGGCTTCATCCCGGTGGTGGGGCAGACGGTCGTCCCGGTGCTGGCGATCTGCGTGTCCGGGTTCTACCTGACCGTCGAACTGACCGGCACGCCGCTGCAGAAGCGCGGCCTGACCCAGAAGGAGCGGCTGCGGCTGCTGCGCTCCCGGCTGTCGATGGCGCTCGGGTTCGGCACGGGGCTGACGCTGCTGTTCCTGGTCCCGGTGGTGACGGTGCTGGCGATGCCCGGCGCGGTGGCCGGCGCGACGCTGCTGGCGCGGGAGATCTCCCCGTACGCGGTGGAGGGCGACGGGGAGGACGAGGAGGGCGACGGGGACGAGGAACCGTACCCGCAGCCGCACCAGGACCCGAACCCGTACCCGCAGAACCCCTACCAGCAGAACCCGTACCAGGGCCCGAACCCGTACGCCGATCCGCAGGTCGGATGATCGGATCCGTCGCCGACCGCGACCGCGTTGTGACGTAGCGACACGGGCTGCGGTGCCGGGGGCCGGAGGTGCACCTGTCGGGCCGGCCCGGGCCGGTGGGTGCGGGCGGTGCTCGGCGGCTCGACGGCGGGCTTGGACGGCCCCCGGTACGCCGACCTGCGCCGGGTGGTCGGGCGGGCGTTCACGCCCCGGCGCCCGTCTGGCGCGCCGGCCACCGCGTACGCTCACTGGGGTTCACGTTCTGACGGCGGCCCGGGGGAGCCATGGACAACCACAACGAGATCACCGGCGGGGCGTTCTTCGGAACGGTGATCCAGGGCGCGAACGTCTCGGTGACACCGCCCGCGCCCGCGCGGCGGGCCCTCGACGGGCTGCCCGCCCCGTCCTCGGCGCTCGTCGGGCGGGAAACCGAACTCGCCGATCTGGCACGGGGGCTGGAGGCGGACGAACCGGTCGGACGGCTGATCACCGGCCTGCCGGGGGCGGGCAAGACCGAACTCGCCGTGCACGCCGCACGCCGCGCCCTGGCCACCGGCCGCTACCCGGGCGGAGTGCTGTTCCTCGACCTGTTCGGTGACGACGAGGAACGCCGCGTCGATCCGCACCGCGCCCTCGGCTCGCTGCTGCGCGCCCTCGGCGTCCCGGACGAGCAGGTGCCCGCCGGGACGGCGGAGCGCGCCGGGCTCTACCGCAGCGTGCTCGCCGAACACGCCGACGGCAAACCGCCGTTGGTACTGCTCGACAATGCGGGCAGCAGCGCCCAGGTCCGCGACCTGCGACCCGGCGACCCCCGGATCCCGCTGCTGGTCACCTCCCGGCACACCCTCAGCGACCTGAAGCTGCCCCTCCTCGACCTGCCGGTGCTGGACGCCGCCACCGGCGTCGACCTGCTCGCCCGCGGCCTGCGGGCCCTCGACCCCGGCGACCGCCGCGTCGCCGAACAGCCGGACGCCGCACGGGAGGTGGCCGAACTCTGCGGCGGCCTCCCGCTCGCCCTCACCGTGGTCACCGCCCTGCTCGGCGACCTCCCCGCCCGCCCGCTGACCTCGATGGCGCAGGCCCTGCGCGACACCCGCGGCCGCCTCGCCCGCCTCACCCGCGAGGACCTCGCCGTCCGCGCGGCCTTCCGACTCTCCTACCGCGCCCTCCGGTCCGATCAGGCCCGGCTGTTCCGCCTGCTCTCCCTCAACCCCGGCCCCGACGTCTCCACCGAGACCGCCGCCCGCCTCGTCGACCTGCCGGTCGAGGACGCCGAGCCCCTCGTCCACGCCCTGGCCCGCGCCCACCTGGCTCAGCCGGGCAGCGCGTACGGCCGCTGGCGGATGCACGACCTGATGCGGCTGTACGCGGAGGAGCTGTGCCGGGAGAAGGAGACGCCCGCGGCCCGTGCGGGTGCCGTCGACCGGATGCTGGAGCACTACGCGGACTTCGCGGCCGAGGCCGACCTGGGGATTCGGCCCGGTGCCGCTCCGGCGGCCAGGAGAGCGGCGCTGGCCCGGCTCGACGCCGAGTACCCGAACCTCCGCGCCGCCGCGCTGGCCGCCGCCGACCTGGGACACCCCACGGCCTTGCTGCGGCTGTGCGACGGGTTGGGCGAGTACCAGAACCTGCGGCGCCACCTGGAGGACTTCGAGGACATCGTCCGCCGAGCGCTGCGGTTGGTGCGCGGCACGCGCGACCCGCGGCTTCGGGCCGCCGAGTTCGAACTGCTCAACTCCCTCGGCACGGTCCAGCGCCAGCTGCGCCGCTTCGAGGAGGCGGTGGCCTCCTACCAGCAGGCCCGGGGCCTGCTGCCGACCCGGCCGAACCCCGAGTACGAGATGGGCGTGCTGACCAATCTGGGCCTGACGTACCAGGAGATGGGCCGGACGGTCGAGGCGGTGGAGGTGCTGCAGCGAGCGCTCGCGGTCGACCCGGCGGGGGTGCGGCCGAGGTCGCGCGGCATGGCGTACAACAACCTCGGCCGGGCGCTGCACAACCTGCGGAGGCTTTCCGAAGCCGTCGCGGCCTTCGAGGAGGACCTCGCGATCTGCCGGGCGACCGGCGACCGGCGGGGCGAGGCGGTGACCCTGCACAACCTCGGCCTGGTGCTGCGCGACCAGAAGCGGCACGAGGAGGCGTCGGCCGTGCTGGAAGCCGCGCTGGAGGCCGCCCGCGAATCCCAGGACCACCACACGCGCGTGCGGGTGGAGGCGGACCTGGCGCTGCTCCGTGTCCTGGCCGGAGGACGGGACAGCGGCACGACGATCACCGAGCTCACCCGGGCCGTCGCGGAGATGGACGCGATGGGCGACGCCTACATGGCGGCGCAGGTGCGGGACCACCTGGCCACGGTCCTGCTCGCCGACGGCCGACCGGAGGAGGCCCTGGAGGAACTGTGCGCGGTGCTGGCGGACAGTCGCGAACGGGGCGACCTCCGGAGCCAGGCCCAGGTCCTCGAACGGATCGGCTTCGTGCACGCGGACGCCCGGCGGCACGCGGACGCGGTCCGCTGCTGGACCGAGGCGGCCGACCTCGCCGCCCGCGTCGGTGACCTGGAGAGGCAGGGCAGGTGCCTGGCCGACCGGGCCGGGGCGCGGTGGGCGCAGGGCGCGTTCGAGGCGGCGGACCAGGACTACCGGGCCGCCGTCGAGGTGCTCGGGCGGGCGGGAGACCCGGCAGCGGTCGCCCAGGTCCGGGACGTGTGGACGGAACTCCGGGCCGGAACGCGGGACGGTCACCGCTCCGCGCGGTGACCGCCCCGCTCGTGTCCGGGTCAGGACGGGTGGCTGCCCACCGCGTCGCGGATCTCGGCGCCCATGACGCTGTTGGCGCGGGCGCAGTGGGCGCCGCAGAAGAAGCGGCCGGCCACTTCGACGCCGTGGCCGACGATGCGGACGGTGCACTGCTCGCAGCGCGGGGCGAGCTTCTCCATCGCGCACTCGAAGCTGTCGAAGACGTACGTGTCACCGGTGATCGTCTTGATCTCGAAGGACAGCCAGTAGTCGTTCTGGCACACCACGCAGATCGCCATCTCGGGGCTCCTCTCGCCGTACGGGTCCACCGCCGAGTCTCGGACCGGGACGGGCGGGCGGCAATCGGCGGCGGTCCGAACGGAGGGGACGGGGCGGAGCGGGTGGATTCCCGGCGGTCGGCCGATAATGGTCAGCGGGGTTCGGGGTGACAGCCGAGGAGGCCGAGATGATCATCCGAATCTGGGAGGCGCAGGTCGCTCCGGACCGGGCCGAGGCCTTCTGCGCCAGGCTCGCCGACACCGTGCTGCCCGGCCTCGACCGGTGGGACGGGTTCCTCGGCGGCGAACTGCTCCGGGCCTGCGCCGACGGCGACCACCGGGTGCAGATGATCACCCGCTGGCGGGACGAGGCGGCGCTGCGGGCGTACGCGGGGCCGATGTGGCGGATCCGGCCGGTCTGGTCGGAGGGCGAACTGCGCGAGCTGGAGCACCCGCCGACGGTGGCGCACTTCCACCTGCTGAGCCGGCGGGACCGGGAGCACGAGGCCGAGCTGCCCGTCGCCGACCGGCCCGTCGCCGAGCGGCCCGTCACGGACGTGTTCTCGGGCTGATCCGGGGTCAGGGGCGGGCCGGGGGCTCCACCGGGATGCCCGCGTCGGCCTTCACCTGCTTCATCGTCAGGTGCGAGTGCACCTGCGCGATGCCCGGCAGCCCCGAGAGCACGTCCGTGACGAACCGCTCGTACGCGGCCAGGTCGGCCACCGCAATCCGCAGCAGGTAGTCCGGGTCGCCGAACAGGCGGTGCGCCTCGACCACCTCCGGCAGCTCGGCCACCCGGCGCTCGAACTCGCTCACCGTGGCCCGGTCCTCGTGCCGCATCACCACCGTCACGAACGGCTGGAACCCCCGGCCCACCGCCGCCGGGTCCAGCCGGGCGCGGTAGCCGCGGATCACGCCCTGCTGCTCCAGGTGCCGCACCCGGCGCAGGCACGGCGACGGCGTCAGGCCGACCCGGTCGGCGAGGTCGGCGTTGCTGATCCGGCCGTCCTGCTGGAGCTCGTGGAGGATTCTGCGGTCGAGGCGGTCCATGGCGCAACATTCTGCCAGAGCACCGCCCTGACCAGCGAAAACCGGACATCGGCTGCCAACGGTGGACCGCTAGCGTCCAGCTGTCGGGATTTTCCGCCGTTCCGCCCGAACCGTCCCCCGAAGGTGTCATGGACCCGCACGCCCTGCTGCTCTTCCTCGGCGTCGACGTGCTGCTGGTCTGCACGCCCGGCCCCGACTGGCTGTACATCGTCGCCCGCGGCCTCGGCCAGGGCCGCCGCACCGCGCTCACCGCCGTCGCCGGCGTCTGCGCGGGCTACGCCGTGCACACCCTGCTCTCCGCCGCCGGCCTGGCCGCCGCGCTGCGCGCCGTCCCCGCCCTGCTGCCCGCGCTGCGCCTGGCCGGCGCCGGCTACCTGGCCCTCCTCGCCGCCGGCATGCTCCTCGCGCTCCGCCGCGGCGCCCCCGCCGACCCGGTCGCCGCCGCCGGTCCGCAGCCCGCCCGGACGGTCCTGCGGCAGTCCCTGCTCACCGCCCTGCTCAACCCGAAGGGCCTGCTGCTCTACCTCTCGCTCGTCCCGCAGTTCGTCACCCCGGACGGCACCCTCCCGGTCGGCGGCCAGGTCGCCGCCCTCGGTGCCGTCAACGTCCTGTGCTGCGCCGCCGTCTACTCGGCGGTCGCCCTCGGCGCGGCCCGCCTCGGCACCCGCCTCGGCGCCACCCCCACCGCGTCCCGCCGCCTCTCCGCCGTCTCGGCGGTCCTGCTGCTCGCGGTCGCGGGCGTCACCGCGGCGGCCTGAGCGTCCCGGGCCGGGGCCTGGGCCCGGGCTCCTGGCCGTTCAGTGCGGCGTGGCCGTGTCGCGGGCGGCCAGCGCGGCGCGCAGGGTGAGCAGGTCGGGGCCGCGGACGGCGTCGAGTCCGGTGAGGGCGGCGGTGCGCCGGAGGCGGTAGTCGACGGTGTTGGGGTGGACCTGGAGGTGCGCGGCGGTCCGGCGGCGGTCGAGGTCGTGGGCGAGGAACGACCGCAGGGTGGCCAGGAGTTCGGGGCGCGGGGCGAGCGGGGCGAGCAGCGCGGCGAGCGCGTCGCGGGCCGGGCCGGGGCGGCTGAGCTGGTACTCGACCAGGACGTCGGCGAGCAGGTGCGGGCCGGGACCGCGGCCGGTGGCCTCGGCGACCCGGCGCACGTCGGCGGCCAGCCGCGCGGCGTCGGCGACCTCCGCCGGGGCGGCCGTCGCGGCACCGGCGGTCAGTTCGGCGCCGCAGGCGCGGGCGAGGCGCTCCAGCAGGGCGGCCAGCGCGGCGCGGTCCGGGGCCGGGGAGGGGGCGGGGGAGTCGTCGGGGAGCAGCACCGGCCCGCCGTCGGCGGTCAGCGCGGCCAGCGGGACGCCGTCCGTGCGACGCTCCAACTCGGTGCGCAGGCGCCGGAGTTTGCGGCGGGCGACGACCGACCGGTTGACGCCGGGGCGGGCCTCGTCCGGGTGCGGGCCGATCGCCAGGGAGAGCACCAGGTAGCGGGCGGGCAGCCGGATGCCGGCCCGGTCGGCGGCGGCGCGCGGGTCGCCGCCCTCCAGCAGCCGGGAGAGCAGGGCCTGGCGGGAGACCTGCTCGTCGCCGAGCGCGGCCTGCCGCTCCTGCACGTACCCGGCGGCGACCGCGCAGCTGACCACCCGCAGGTAGCCGAGCAGCCGGTCCTGCGCGGTGGCGACGTCGGGCAGGTCGGCGGGGGCGGCCTCGGCCAGCACCCGGGCCGCGCACAGCTGGGCGCCCAGGTGGTACGCGCCGACCACCGACTCCAGCGGCACGCCCTCGTCGGCGCGGCGGGCCGAGGACTCGCGGATCCGGGCCAGTTCGGCCTCGCCCGGCAGCTCGCCGGTGCGCATCACCTCGACGAACGCCCGGATGCCGCGCTCGACCTGGCGGGTGATCTCGCCGCGCAACTGCTCGGGCGGCAGCGCGTGGTAGGCCGGGAGCCGGTCCAGCAGCCGGAGCATGACCTCGCCGGCGAGCGCGGGGGCCAGCGCGAGCAGCCGAAGGTGGACCGGGCGGCCGCCGAACCGGGGCCCGTCGGAGGGGAGTTCCGCAAGGGGCTCGGGGGGCCCGGCGTTGGGTGCGGTCACAAGTCACCTCGCGAATCTCTGGGCGGCGGCCCGGCGACGGGGCCGGGCGACGCGTTCATGATGGTTCCCCGGAGGTTACCTACCCGTAGGTAACTCCTGCGATCCCCCACCGTTGTTCAGGTCGCGCACCCCACCCCCACCCAGAGACGGGACCCGCCATGAACCGAGCCGCCCGGCTGATCGCCACCGCCCTCGCCGCCGCGGCGGTCGCCACCGCCGCCCCCGCGGTCACCGCCGGCACCGCCACCGCGGCGACCACCGCCACCGACCCGTTCTACGCGTACGACGGCGCCGCCCCGCTGTCCTCGTACGCGCCCGGCACCGTCCTGAAGACCCGCACCCTCTCGTACCACCTGCTCGGCCTGCCGACCCCCGTGCGCGCCGTCCAGCTGCTCTTCCGCACCACCGACGCGCAGGGGCGGCCCAGCGCGGGCGTCACCACGGTGGTGCGCGGGCTGGGCAGCGACGGCAGCCGGGCCGTCTCGTACCAGTCGTTCTACGACTCGCTGAACCCGGCCGACGGGCCGTCCCGGGCGGTCGCCGGGGACGTCAGCCTGGGCGGGGCGATCGCCAACGCGGAGTCGCTGTTCGTCGTCCCGTTCGTGCTGCAGGGCTACGACGTGGTGATCCCCGACACCGAGGGGCAGAGTGCCGACTTCGCCGCCGGGCCCGAGTACGGCACCACCACGCTCGACTCGATCCGGGCCGCCTCCGCCTCGCCCGCGACCGGGATGGGCGCGGGCACCCGGTTCGGCATGATCGGCTACTCCGGCGGCGCGATCGCCACCAACTGGGCCGCCGCGCTCGCCCCCTCCTACGCCCCCGACGTCAACCGGCGGCTGGTCGGCTTCGCCGAGGGCGGCCTGCTGGTCGCCCCCGCGCACAACCTCAAGTACGTGGCCGGGGGCGTGGTGTGGCCCGGCGTCATCCCGATGGCGATCACCGGCGTGGCCCGCGCCTACGGCTTCGACCTGGAGCCGTACCTGAGCGACTACGGCAAGCAGGTGTTCGCCAAGACCAAGGACGCCTCGATCGTCAACGCGCTCGGCCAGTACCCCGGCCTGACCTGGCAGAAGCTCGCCAAGCCCGCCTACGCCGACCCGAACTCGATCCCCGAGTACCTGGCCGCCGTCAACAAGGTCAACCTCGGCTCGGCCCCCACCCCCACCGTCCCCGGCTACATCGCGCAGGGCGACGGCGGGGTCCTGGAGGGCACGTTCAGCAACGTCCCCGGCATCGGCACCGGCGACGGCGTCATGGTCGCCGGGGACGTCCGCGCGCTGGCCCGGCAGTACTGCGCCACCGGCAACGGCAGCGTCAAGTACCAGCAGTACGACCTGCTCAGCCACCTCGGCGCGGCCGTCCCGTGGGCGCCCACCGCCGTGCTCTACCTGAACGACCGCTTCGCCGGGAAGGCCGCCCCGTCCGACTGCGGCCGGATCCCGGCCGGCAACTCGCTCGCCCCCGAGCGGCCCGCCCCGCTCGCCGGGTGAGCCGCCCGGACGTGACGGCCCGCCCGCCGGGCCGTCACGTCCAGGCGACGGCGACGACCACCTCGGCCGCCGTCAGCGAGGCCACCGCGAAGAACGGCCAGGCCTTCCGGTTGCGCACGCCGACCAGGGCCACCGCCGCCACCAGGACGTCCAGGGCCAGCTTCACGCCCATCTTCGGGTCCGACACCGGCAGGTCCAGGGCGTGCCGGACCGCGATCAGCCCGGCGCCGGTGACCAGCTGCACGACCGCGCTGGTCACCACGTAGCCGCCGGTCACCGGGTCCTTCCCGCGCAGCTGGTAGAAGATCCCGCCCAGGATCGCGGCGAAGCCGAACAGGTGGAAGACGAGGAGGACGTACCGCAGGATCTCCATGCCAGTGATCTCTCTCCAGAACAGGGGGACACGTGTCGGGGACAAGAGCGGACGGGGACCGGAATCCGTGACACGGGAGGCCCGCCCGGCGGGGAGACGTGCGTCACACCGGACGGTGTCACAGGCCCGGGGGCTGTCTCGTCCTGAGGGGTGGAGGCAGCGACCGAGCACGGAGGAACACACCATGGACGCGCGACTGAACTACCTCGCCGACCCGGCCGCGGGCAGGGTCCTCAAGCACGTCATGGCGGCGGGCCGCGAACTGAAGGCCCTGCCGCTGCCCGCGGCCACCCGGGAACTGGTCGCCCTGCGGGTCAGCCAGATCAACGGCTGCGCGGCCTGCATCGACATGCACACCAAGGACGCCGCCGCGGCCGGCGAGAGCCAGGTCCGGCTGCACCTGGTCGCCGCCTGGCGCGAGGCCACCGTCTTCACCGAGGCCGAACGCGCCGCGCTCGAACTCGCCGAGCACGGCACCCGGATCGCGGACGGCGCCACCGGCGTCGACGACCGGGTGTGGGAGGCCGCCGCCCGGCACCACGACCGGGAGCAGCTCGCCGCCCTCGTCATGCTCGTCTCGTTCATGAACCTGGCGAACCGGCTGAACGCCATCGCCCGGCAGCCCGCCGGCGACCACGTGGCGGGCGCGTTCCACTGAACGCCGGGACGGGGAGGGGAGCGGACGCCGTGGACGTGCGCCGGGCCGAGGAGTTCGAGGAGCTGCGACCGCTGCTGTTCTCGATCGCCTACCGCATCCTGGGCAGCGTGACCGAGGCCGAGGACGCGGTGCAGGAGAGCTGGCTGCGCTACGCCGCCTCGCCCGTCCGGCCGGACTCGGCCAGGGCCTACCTGTCGACCACCGTCACCCGGATCGCCATCGACGTGCTGCGCTCCGCCCGGGTCCGGCGCGAGGCCTACGTCGGGCCCTGGCTGCCTGAGCCGCTGCTCGACGACCCGTACCAGGACCCGGCCCGCGCCGCCGAGCTCGCCGACTCGGTGTCGACGGCGGCGCTGCTGCTGCTGGAGCGGCTCAGCCCGCTGGAGCGGTCGGTGTTCGTGCTGCGGGAGGTCTTCGCGTTCGGCTTCGACGAGGTCGCCGCCGCCGTCGGGCGCTCGGAGGCCGCCTGCCGGCAACTGCTCGTCCGGGCCCGCCGCCACATGGACGCGGGCCGCCCCCGGTACGAGGCCGACCGCCGGGAGCGCCGGGAACTCGCCGAACGCTTCTTCGCGGCGCTCACCCGGGGCGACGTCGACGGGCTGCGCGGCCTGCTCGCCGCCGACGTCCAGCTGGTCGGGGACGGCGGCGGCAGGACCCCGCAGCTGGCCCGGGCCGTCGCCGGGGCCGAGAACGTGGCCCGGCTGCTCGCCGCCGTCCTCCCGCTGATGCTCCGCACCGGCGTCAGCTGCGAACCCCGGCAGGTCAACGGGCAGCCCGGCGCGCTGTTCCGCGACCGCGACGGCCGGGTCCTGCACACCCTCGCCCTGGACGTGCTCGACGGGCGGATCCAGACCGTCCGCTCGGTCCTCAACCCCGACAAGCTCCGCCACCTCGGCCCGGTCGCCGACGCCTGGGCCGTCGACCGGGAGGTGCGGGAGGCCCGGCGGCGGGAGCGCGCCCGGTAGCCGCACGCGCGGAGGGGCCCGTCCGACGGCCGGACGGGCCCCTCCGGTCCCCCGGGAGCCGGGGACGGGCGTCAGAGGTCGCGCGGGTACCGCTTGGCGCCGCCGCGGATCCGCAGCGCCGCGACGATCTCGGTGACACCGATCACCAGCAGGCCGCAGGCCGCCAGGATCGCCAGCGCGGTGATCGAGTGCGCGGGCCACACCATCAGCACGATGCCCGCGAGCACGCTCAGGCCGCCCGCGAAACCCTGCCAACCGCGGGCCGGCATCATCGGGTCCGAGGCCACCGCCGCCAGCTGCGTGATGCCGCGGAACAGCCAGCCGATGCCGATCCACAGCGCCAGCAGCAGCACCGACTGCGCGGCCGACCGGAAGCACAGCAACCCCAGCAGCACGCAGAGCGCACCACTGACGAACGCCAGCACCCGCAGCGCCGTCGACGCGTGCGTGCCGAACGCCCCGACCAGCTGCACCACGCCGATCACCAGCAGGTACAGGCCGAACAGCACGCCGACCACCCACAGCGTCTGCTTCGGCCACACCAGCACGACCACCCCCAGCGCCAGCGAGACCAGCCCGCCCGCCAGCACCGCCTGCCAGGCGATCCGGGCCAGCTGCTGGAACGGCCCGGGCAGGTCGTCGCGCGAATCGATCCGGTACGGGGCACTCATGGCTCCTCCGAGGGGACTGGGCGGAACGGACACGTCACGCCTCCAGCCTCCGTGCCCCACCACCCCCGGGGCGCGGCGGGATCCGCCGGACGGACGAACCGGGCCGCCCGGTTCGCACCCGGATCCGCTACCGTCCGTTCACCCACCGGCCCCGGCGGGCGGTCTACCATCTGACGCTATGACGGACCAGGGGCGGGGGAGCCCGGAGGACGGGACGGACGTCGTCGAGCCGGAAGCGGTGGCGGAAGCCGGGCCGGAAGCGGGTGGCGGTGGTGCGGGCGGGGGCGGGGGGCACTACATCGTCTGCGGCGGCGACTCGCTCGCGCACCGGCTGATCCTGGAGCTCACCGAGCAGTACGAGGTGCCGGTGGTCGCCGTCGTCCCCGACCGGTCGCGCGAGCACGGGCCGGCGATCGCCCAGATACCCGGGGTCGGCGCCGTCCTGGAGTACTCGACGGTCACCGGTGAGGCGCTGGCGGCGGCGGACGTCGAGCACGCCCGCGGGATCGCGCTGATGGACGGCACCGACCAGGAGAACATCCACGCCGCGCTCGCCGCCGAGAACCGCAACCCCGGCGTCCGGATCGTGCTGCGGATCTTCAACCAGCGGCTCGGCGAGCACATCGAGAAGCTGCTCCCGAACTGCGCCGCGCTCTCCGGTTCGGCCACCGCCGCGCCCGCGTTCGCCAACGGCGCGCTCGGCCGCCCGCACACCGTCGAGGTCGGCGGCCGGCAGCTGTACGTCGCGTACGACGGGGAGATCCGGCCGAACCAGATCTGCCTGGTCGCCGACCGGATCGACCGGCAGGACCTGACCCGGCTCCGGCTGCTTCCGGAGACCGGCGGCCGGGCCGCCGACTTCATCCGGATCGCCGAACTGCTGGGCGGCGGCGAGGGGTTCGGCCCCGGAGGCCGTTCCGGACCGCTCGGCCGGCCGGACCCGGGGCCGCTCCGGGAGCCCGGCGGGCTGGCCGCGCTGCAGACCCTGGACACCGAGCCGCCGCTGCGCCAGCCCCTGCGCAAGCGGGTCAAGTGGTGGCTGCTGGACAGCCTCAAGCACTTCACCAACACCCGGCTGCGGATGATCCTGATCACCGCGTTCGCCGCGATCCTGCTCGGCGGCCTGGTGCTGGCCCGGCACAGCACCGGCTCGCACGGCTTCGGCTGGACGCTGTACTTCACGCTGCTGGACGCGGCCGGCGCCGTCCAGCCCGACGTGCCGGGCCAGCAGGTGCTGGGCGACTCCTGGGCCCGGGCCGCGCAGGTGCTGATCACCTTCTGCGGCATCACCTTCGTCCCGGTCGCCACCGCGATCGTGGTGGAGGCGCTGGCCAGCGGCCGCCGCGGCCTGCCCCGCCCGCCCGGCGCCCGGACCCGCGACCACGTCATCGTGGTCGGCCTGGGCAACGTCGGCACCCGGGTCGCCACCCTGGTGCACGCCACCGGGCTGCCGGTGGTCTGCCTGGAACGCGACCCGCAGGCCCGCGGCATCGCCGCCGCCCGCGCCCTCGGCATCCCGGTGCTGATCGGCGAGGGCCCGCTGGAGGCCCAGCTCCGGCAGGCCCGGGTCAAGCACGCCCGGGCCGTGGTCGCGGTCACCTCGGACGACGCCGCCAACCTGGAGGCCGCGCTGGAGGCCCGCGCGGTGCGGCCCGAAGTCCGGATCGTGGTGCGGCTGTTCGACGACGACTTCGCCCACCACGTGTACGCCACGCTCGGCAACGTGGCGTCCCGCTCGCTCTCCTACCTGGCCGCGCCCGCCTTCGCCGCCGCCCTGATGGGACGCGAAGTCCTCGGCACCCTCTCGGTGTTCCGGCACGTCCTGCTGGTCGCCGAACTCGCCGTCGAGGAGGGCACGGTGCTGGACGGGCAGAACGTCGGCGACCTGGAACGCCCCGGCGGCGTCCGGATCCTGGCGGTCCGGTTGCAGCGCCGGGGCCACGACTACCAGTGGAACTTCGCCGACCGCTCCCGGCGGCTCGCCCCCGGCGACCGGATCGTGATCGCCGCCACCCGGTCCGGACTTGCGCGCGTCATCCAATGACGGCAGGATCCGGCGGAACGGATCGTTCGGTGGCGGAGCGTCTGCTGACGTGGCGTCAAGTGGCGGGTGAGGGCGGCTGGTTCACCGAGCGGTGGGAAAGCTGCCGGTAGAACTCCCCGACGGAGCCACGATGATCAGCGCCATCCTGCACGGAAGCCCGGGGATGATCCCGGCCTTCGCCGTCCTCGCCCTCCTGCTCGGCGCGGCCGCCGGGTGGGCGGCCCACCGGTACGGGCGGCCCCGGGCGTCCACCGCGCTGCTCGGCGTCGCGCTGGCGGCGGAACTCACCGCCACCTTCTACCCGACCGGGCCGGGCGGCGGCACGGGGACCGTGTGCGCGGTCGGCTCCGACCCGGCCTTCGTGTTCGACACCGTGCAGGGGCGGATGAACGTGCTGATGTTCGTCCCGATCGGCCTGTTCGCGGTGCTGGCGCTCGGTCGCCCGCTGCTGGCGGCGGTCGGCACGGTCGGGCTGAGCGCGCTCACCGAGACCGGGCAGGGCCTGCTCTCCTGGGTCGGCCGGGCCTGCGACTCCAGCGACTTCGCGGCCAACACGGTCGGCGGCCTGGCCGGCGTGCTGGCCGGCTGCGCGGTCCGGCTGGCCCTGCGGCGGCGGGCCGGGGCGGCCGGAGCAGCCGGGGCGGGCGGAGCGGTCCGGGGGCTCGGGCCGGACCGGCGGGAGTGGAAGCTCGGCGGGGCGCTGGCGGCGGGGATCGCCGTGCCGGTCCTGCTGCTGCAGGCCTTCGTGTTCACCCCGACCACGATGACGGGGGCGCTCGAACCGACCGCCGAGCAGCGCGAGTTCGCCCTGCGCGAGGCCGGGGCGCTGTTCCCGCCGGGCGCCGAGGTGATCAAGGTGCAGCGGCTCGCCACCGAGGGCTACCCCGACGTGCTGGCGGTCACGGGCAGGGCCGACTCCTTCGACGTGCGGTGGCCGTCCGGCGAGCTGGTCGCCTACCACTCCGGCCGGGCCGGGGCGGACCCCGGACCGGGCGTGGTGCCGATCGGCCCGGCGGACGCCCGGGCCGCCGCCGACCGGTTCGCCGCGCGGTGGCTGGTCGGCCGCGGCGCGGGAACCGAGCCGCAGGTCTCCCCGCTGGACGGGAGGAACGGCCGCTACCGGTTCGTCTACACGGCCGGCGGGGTCCCGGCGACGGTGGACGTCGGCGACGACGGCACCGTGCTCTGGTTCGCGGGCAACTGACCGGCCGGCGTGTCGGCGCCGGGACGTAGGGTGCCGGTGACCGTGCCGAGGAACGACACCGGAGCGTACGCAGTGCCGCAGCAACCCACCGACCGGCTGGCCGTCGTCCGGCAGCTCGCCGCCGCCGAGGACGTCGGCGGGCTGGCCCGCAGGCTGTACGGGGAGAACGTCTCCTGCCGCGGCGACTGGACGGCGGACGGCGGCGGCCTGCTCCGGCTGCTGCGGGGCCTGCCGGTGGAGCGCCGGGTCCGGCTGCTGGTCCGGCTGAGCGAGGGGCTGGAGGAGGCGGCGGTGCACGCCCCGCCCGAGTGCCGGGGGCTGGCCGCGCTCAACGTGCTGTTGGCGCAAGGCCTTTCGGAGCAGCAGCTGGCACCCTGGCGGGAGCCGCTGCTGGCCGGGGCGGCCGGGCGGATGGCGGTCTGGGAGGGTTGGCGGCTGACCGCCCTGCTGGAGGCCGACCGGGAGGCCGGGCGGACGCCGCCCGTCCCGGTGCTGGCGACCGCCCGCCGCTCCGCGCTGATCGCCACCGTCCCGGCCGAACTCGCCGCCGTCACCGCCGGGTTCGACGGGCCGCCGGTCAACCCCGGTGAGCCGTGGGCCGACCGGGCGCTCGCCGACCTGTCCGAGGTCCGCGACGGCGCCGCCTGGCGGGCGCTGCTCGGCCACGCGCTGACCGCCACCGGCGCCAAGCCGACCGCGAAGTGGCTGCGGGCCGGCCGGCCGCTGCTGGACGAGGCCGGCCCGGCCCGGCTGGCCGGGTTCGCCGCCGACTGGTTCCCGCTGGCCGGGCGGCCGCGCCGGGACGCGGTGGCGTCCTTCCACCGTTCCGGCCCGGCGCTGTACGACCCCGACCCGTTCAACTGGCGCGTCCTACAAGGACTCGCCGCCCTGCTGGCGCTCGCCCCGGCCCGTCCGGAGAGCGCCCGGGCGCTGGGCGCGCTGGCCGAGGCCGCGCTGATCCGGGTCCGCGGCCTGGGCCCGCGCTCCCCGCTGACCGCCGCCGCCGCCGTCCGGGCCCTGACCGCCCTCGGCGGGCCGGACGCCCGGGACGAACTGGAGCGCCTGGCGGGGGTGCTGGCGTACAAGCCGACCCTGAAGGCGGTCGCCTCGGCGCTCGCCGACTGGGACGGCCGAGCGGGCCGAGTGGGCTGAGCGGGTCGAGCGGGCCGAGCGGGTCGGGCCGGTCGGGCCTACTCGTTGCGGAAGGCGGCCGGGCGCTTCTCGGCGAACGCCGCCATGCCCTCCTTCTGGTCGGCGGTGGCGAACGCGGCGTGGAACAGCCGGCGTTCGAACCGGACGCCCTCGGCCAGGGTGGTCTCGAAGGCGCGGTTGACCGACTCCTTCATCATCACGGCGGCGGGCAGCGACATCGCGGCGACGGTCTCGGCGACCGCCAGCGCCTCGGTGAGCAGCTGCTCGGCGGGGACGATCCGGGAGACCAGGCCGGCCCGTTCGGCCTCCTCGGCGCCCATCATCCGGCCGGTCAGGCAGAGGTCCATCGCCTTGGCCTTGCCGACGGCGCGGGTCAGCCGCTGCGAGCCGCCGATGCCGGGGATGACGCCCAGCTTGATCTCGGGCTGGCCGAACTTCGCGGTGTCGGCGGCGATCAGGACGTCGCAGAGCATCGCCAACTCACAGCCGCCGCCGAGCGCGTAGCCCGCGACCGCGGCGACGACCGGCTTGCGCAGCCGGCCCAGCTCGTCCCAGGGGCCGAGCCAGTCGTCCAGGTAGACGGCGGGGAAGCGGTTGTCCTGCATCTCCTTGATGTCGGCGCCCGCCGCGAACGCCTTCGCGGAGCCGGTGATGACCAGGGCGCCGATCTCCGGGTCGCGGTCGAAGGCCTTGGCGGCGGCCACCACCTCGTTCATCAGCCGGGTGTTGAGCGCGTTGAGCGCCTCGGGCCGGTTCAGGGTGATGATGCCGACCCGGTCCTTGCGGTCCACCAGGATCGTCTCGTACTCGGTCATCGCCGTCTCTTCCTCTCCACGCCGAGCGGAATCTCTGCCGCTGGATACGATCTCCGAACCGGGCCCCGGAAACCAGTCTCGACAGGCGAGACGAAGGTCACCAGGCGGTCACCGGGCGGTCATCCGGCCGGGGCCGGGGCCGGGGCCGGGGCCGGGCCGAGATCCAGGTCGCCGTCGGCCGGGGGTTCGAAGAAGCGGGCGACGTCGGCGGCGGATACCCCGGCCAGGGCGGCGGGGGACCAGTGCGGGTCGCGGTCCTTGTCGACGACCTGGGCGCGGATCCCCTCGACCAGGTCGTGGTGGGCCAGCGCGGCGCAGGAGACCCGGTACTCCTGCTCCAGGGTCGCCGCCAGCGAGGGCAGCGCCCGGGCCCGGCGCAGCGCGGCCAGGGTCACCTTCAGCATGGTGGGGGACTTGCCGAGCAGCTGCTCGACGGCGTCCTTCGCGGCGGGCAGGCCGGTGGCGCGCAGCCGCTCGACGATCTCCTCGACGCTGTCGGCGGCGTAGCAGGGGTCGATCCACTCGCGCTGCCCGGCGAGTTCGGACGGCGGGGCGGGCGCGGCGGACGCGGCCACGGCGGCGGCCGGGTCCTGGCCGCCGGCGAGCCGTGCGGTCAGCGCGGGCAGTGCGGCGGAGGGCACGAAGTGGTCGGCGAAGCCGCAGTACAGGGCGTCGCCGGCGGTCATGGTGGCGGCGGCCAGGCCGACGTGGGTGCCGAGTTCGCCGGGGGCGCGGGCGAGCAGGCGGCTGCCGCCGACGTCCGGGACGAGGCCGATCCGGGTCTCCGGCATGGCGACGGCCGAGCGCTCGGTGACGATCCGGACGGCGGCGTGCCCGGCGAGGCCGACGCCGCCGCCCATCGTGATGCCGTCCATCAGCGCGACGTACGGCTTCGGGTAGCGGGAGATCAGCTCGTTCAGCGGGTACTCGACCCGGAAGAACGCCCGCACGCCCGCGCCGCCGAGCCTGGCGTCGTCGTGCACGGCCCGGAGGTCGGCGCCCGCGCACAGGCCGCGTTCGCCCGCGCCGGTCAGCAGGACGGTGCGGACCCGGTCGTCGCCGGCCCAGTCGTCCAGCGCGGCGCGGACGGTCTCCAGCATGGCGCGGGTGAGCGAGTTGAGCGCCCGCGGCCGGTTGAGCACGATCCGGCCGAGCGGGCCGGTCCGCTCGATCAGCACGTCCGGCCCGGTCGCCTCCGAGGTCGCCATGGCTGTCGCTCCCGCCTGTCCTGTCGGTTGGTACGAAGATCCTTCCCCGGCACCGTAGCGGACGGGAGCGCGGCGGCGGTCCCGGCCGGGGACCTCGGGGGAGGACCGCTCAGCAGGGGCGCACCGGGGTCGCGAGCACGACCGGGGCGGCCGGGGCGAGCGGGCGGGGGGCGAAGCCGCAGAGCTGCACGGGGTGGGGGGTGAGCGGGAGGGCCTGGGCCTGCGGAACGGGGATCAGCAGGTTGGCGGCGGCGAGGGCGGCTCCGCAGACCAGGGTGCGCAGCTTCATCATCGGGGGTCCTCCGGGGAAGAGAGTTGTCCGCGAACGGGTGCGGCCGGTCCCCTTCGGCGCCGGGCGTGGGCGGCTCGGCTCGGGGGGTGGCCGCGGTTCTGTCGGGTCAACTTCTAGTGGCGGAGGGGTTCGCGGGTCCGGAACCTCACCCGTTCGGCGGCGTGCTGCGGACGCGCCGTTGACGTCGGGCGGGTGTCGTCCGGCGTGGGGCGGCGCGCCCGCGGCACGGGGCGGTGACCGGTCGGCTGTCAGGTCGGCCGGTCACCGCCCCGGCGGGTCAGCCGACGACCGTGCCGGTGACCTCGCCGAACCCGACCCGCAGGCCCCCCGGCCCGGGGGCGGTCGCGGTGATGGACACCTCGTCGCCGTCCTCCAGGAAGGTGCGGCTGGTGCCGTCGGGGAACGTGAGGGGGTGCTCGCCGTTCCAGGTGAGTTCGATCAGGGCGCCCCGGGTCTCCGGTTCGGGGCCGGAGACGGTGCCGGAGGCGTACAGGTCGCCGGTGCGCAGGCTGGCGCCGTTCGCGGTGAGGTGGGCGAGCTGCTGGGCGGCGGTCCAGTACATGCCGGCGAACGGCGGGCGCGAGATCGTGCGGCCGTTGAGCGACACCTCCAGGGCGAGGTCCAGGCCCCAGGGCTCGGCGTCCCGGTCGTCCAGGTAGGGCAGCGGTTCGACGTCGCGGGCCGGCGGGGCGACCCGGGCGTGCTCCAGCGCGTCCAGCGGCACCACCCAGGGGGAGAGCGAGGTGGCGAAGGACTTGCCGAGGAACGGGCCGAGCGGGACGTACTCCCAGGCCTGGATGTCGCGCGCGGACCAGTCGTTGAGCAGGCAGACGCCGAAGACGTGCTCGGCGAAGTCGGCGAGCGCGACCGGGTGGCCCATCGAGCTGGGCGTGCCGACCACGAAGGCGACCTCGGCCTCGATGTCGAGGCGGCGGGACGGGCCGAAGCCCGGTGCGGCGTCGGCGGGGGCCTTGCGCTGGCCGTGCGGGCGGGTCACCGGGGTGCCGGAGACCACGACGGTGCCGGAGCGGCCGTGGTAACCGATCGGCAGGTGCTTCCAGTTGGGGGTCAGCGGCTCCTGACCCGGCCGGAAGATCCTGCCGAGGTTGGTGGCGTGGTGCTCGGAGGCGTAGAAGTCGACGTAGTCGGCGACCTCGAACGGCAGGTGCAGCCGGACGTCCGCGAGCGGCAGCAGGCAGGGCTCGACGGCCGCCCGGTGGGCCGGGTCGGTCAGCCAGGAGGTGAGCGCGGCGCGCACCGCCCGCCAGGTCGAACGGCCGGAGGCCATCAGCGGGTTGAGGTTCTCCGCGTCCAGCAGCGCGGACGGCGCGCCGACCGCGCGGGCGGCCGCGCCGGCGTCCAGCACCAGGTCGCCGATCCGGACGCCGAGTCGCCGGCGGCCGGGCCGGTCGGCGGCGGTGAAGACGCCGTAGGGCAGGTTGTGGACGCCGAACGGGGAGTCGGCGGGCAGGTCGAGCCAGGTGGCGGTGGTGCTCAAGAGGTCTCCAGGAGGCCGAGGCGGGCGAGGTCTTCCAGCGGCTCGGCGATGCTACAGGTGCCGAAGGAGGTGAACGAGGCCCGGGCGGCAGTGATCTGATGCTCCGTCAGGGAGTCGACGGCGGTGGCCAGTCGGGCGCCGTCCCGCTCGGCGAGCAGCTCGACGGCCTGCGCGCGGTCGGCGGCCCCGGCCGCCAGCAGCACGTTGAGGAAGCCGTGGTGCTCGTAGCCGGTGCCCGGGTCGGTGTGCCGGACCGCGTGGTGCAGCCCCGCCGTGCACTTGTACGGCAGGGCCCGCTCGGCGCAGCCCAGCAGGAAGCCGGCCAGCTCGGTGACGGACGGGAACGCGGCGTGGGCCAGGCCGCCGGTGCGGTACTTGGCGCGGTAGCGGGTGCCGGCCAGCGCGTCCAGGCCGTCCTCCGGCCGCTGCGAGCGCGGCAGTTCGACCGCCGCGCCGACGCCCTCGGGCAGCAGCGCGTCCAGCTCGGCGACCGCCGCCCGGACGTCCTCGCCGGGCGCGTACTCGACGGTGGCGACCCGCAGGCCGTCGGCCGCCTTCAGCGCCTCGGCCAGCCGGCCCGGGCCGACCACCAGGCCGACCTCGAACTCCGGCTCCAGCGCGCGCAGTTCAGCCAGGGCGTCGACGGGTGCGAGCAGCGGGCCGACCGCCTCCGCGTACCAGGCGGCGCGGTGCGCCCGGTGCGCGGGGACGGCCTCGGCCAGCGGCAGGTCGCCGGGCGGGAAGACCGCCGCGTCGTCGAACAGCCCCCGGTACAGCTCGGGTACGTTCATCGCCTCGCCCAGGTCCACGCGTAGTTCGGGTCCTCGCTGGCGGTGGCGGCCTCGCCGAGCTCCAGCGGGCGGAAGGTGTCCACCATGACCGCCAGCTCGTCGAAGAACTCCGCGCCGATCGAGCGCTCGTACGCGCCCGGCTGCGGGCCGTGGGTGTGGCCGCCGGGGTGCAGCGAGATCGACCCCTGTCCGATGCCGGAGCCCTTGCGGGCCTCGTAGTCGCCGCCGCAGTAGAACATCACCTCGTCGCTGTCCACGTTCGCGTGGTAGTACGGGACGGGGATCGACAGCGGGTGGTAGTCCACCTTGCGCGGCACGAAGTTGCAGATCACGAAGTTGTTGCCCTCGAACACCTGGTGGGCCGGCGGCGGCTGGTGCACCCGCCCGGTGATCGGCTCGTAGTCCGCGATGTTGAACGCGTACGGGTACAGGCAGCCGTCCCACCCCACCACGTCGAAGGGGTGGTGGGGGACGGTGTGGCGGGTGCCGACCACGCCGCCCGGGCCGCGGTGCTTGACCAGCACGTCCACCTCGCCGCCGTCGACCAGCAGCGGGCCCTCGGGGCCGCGCAGGTCCCGTTCGCAGAACGGCGCGTGCTCCAGGAGCTGGCCGAACTTCGACAGGTAGCGGCGGGCCGGGGTGATGTGGCTGTTCGCCTCGATGCAGTAGGCGCGCAGCGGCTCGTCCCCGGTCGGCACCCAGCGGTGGGTGGTGGCCCGCGGGATCAGCACGTAGTCGCCCCGCCCGACCGCCAGCGTGCCGAACACCGTCTCCAGCACGGCCGTTCCGGACTCCACGTACACGCACTCGTCGCCGAGCCCGTTGCGGTACAGCTCGCTGGGCGCGCCCGCCGCGACGTAGGAGATCCGGACGTCCGCGTTGCCGAGGACGAGCCGGCGGCCGGTGACCGCGTCTGCCGACTTCCACTCCTCGCCGGGGAACAGCTCGTGCAGCTTCAGGTGGCGGGGGAGCAGCGGGAGGTTGGCGGTGGTGGACTGGTCCGGCAGCTCCCAGACCGAGGCGGCCGTCACCGCCGAGGGGATGTGCCGGTGGTACAGCAGCGAGGAGTCCGAGGAGAAGCCCTCCTCGCCCATCAACTCCTCGTAGTACAGGCCCCCTTCGGGGGTGCGGTGCTGGGTGTGCCGCTTGGGCGGCACCGAGCCCAGCTGCCGGTAGTACGCCATCGCCCTGGTTCTCCCTGTCGTCCGTCTCTCGCCGTCAGAGGTTGCCGCGCCGGTCCTGCTCGCGCTCGATCGCCTCGAACAGGGCCTTGAAGTTGCCCTTGCCGAAGCCCAGCGAACCATGCCGCTCGATGAACTCGTAGAAGACGGTCGGCCGGTCGCCGATCGGCTTGGTGAAGATCTGCAGCAGGTAGCCGTCCTCGTCGCGGTCGACCAGGATGCCGCGCGACTGCAGCTCCTCGATCGGGACGCGGACCTTGCCGATCCGCTCGCGCAGCTCCGGGTCCTCGTAGTACGAGTCCGGGGTGGACAGGAACTCGACGCCGCGCGAGCGCAGCACGTCCACCGTGGTCAGGATGTCGTTGGTGGCCAGCGCCATGTGCTGGCAGCCCGGGCCGGTGTAGAACTCCAGGTACTCGTCGATCTGCGACTTCTTCTTCGCCACGGCCGGCTCGTTCAGCGGGAACTTCACCCGGTGGTTGCCGCTCGCCACGACCTTCGACATCAGCGCCGAGTAGTCGGTGGCGATGTCGTCGCCGACGAACTCCGCCATGTTCACGAAGCCCATCACCCGGTTGTAGAACGACACCCACTCGTCCATCTTGCCGAGCTCGACGTTGCCCACCGCGTGGTCCAGCGCCTGGAACAGCCGCTTCGGCGCGCCCTCGGGGCGGACCACGGTCGACTCGCGGGCGACGTAGCCCGGCAGGTACGGGCCGGTGTAGCGGGAGCGGTCGACCAGGGTGTGCCGGGTCTCGCCGTACGCGGCGATCGCGGCGCGGCGCACCGTGCCGTGCTCGTCGGAGACGTCGTTCGGCTCCTCCAGGATGGTGGCGCCCTGGGCGCGGGCGTGCGCGACGCACTTGTCCACGTCCGGCACCTCCATCGCCAGGTCGACCACGCCGTCGCCGTGCCGGCGGTGGTGGTCGAGCAGCGGGCTGTCCGGCGACACGCCGCCCTTGATCACGAAGCGGCAGGAGCCGGAGCGCAGCACGAACGCCTTGCGGTCGCGGCGGCCGGTCTCCGGGCCCGAGTAGGCGACCAGCTCCATGCCGAACACGGCCTGGTAGAACTGGGCCGTCTGGGTCGCGTTGCCCACCACGAAGACCACCGCGTCCTGGGCGGTGACCGGGAACGGGTCGGTCGAGGCGTCGTACTCGACCAGGCCCACCAGGGTGCGCAACTGCTCGGCGGTCAGACCGGCCTGCAGCTCCTCGGGGGTCAGTTCAACGGCGGCTTCGGCGGTCATGGGGCATTCCTCCACGTCGAGGTCGGTTGCGCAGAGCTTGCTCCTGCTCGGTGGGGTGGGCAACAGGTCCGATATCGGCTGCTCAATGTGTACAAGGTGAGCAGGCGAGGGGGGACCCGGCTGTACGGATTGCTCAGTGCCCGGCCGGTTCGCCCCCCGACCGTCCGGGCAGCCGGCGGGCGAACCAGCCGGCCGCCAGCTCGGCGACCGCCGCCAGCGCGCCCGGCTCCTCGAACAGGTGCCCGGCGCCCGGGACGATCCGCAGCGCGCCCTCCCCGCCCAGCTCGGCGCGGGCCCGCCGGTTCCACTCCACCACCTCGGCGTCCGCCCCGCCCACGATCAGCAGCGTCGGGACGGTCACCAGCGGCAGCCGGGCCGCCGCCAGGTCCGGCCGGCCCCCGCGCGAGACGATCGCCGCCGGGCGGCTCTCCGCGCCCGGCTCGGCCGCCGCCCACAGCGCCGCCGCCGCGCCGGTGCTCGCCCCGAACCAGCCGTACGGCAGGCCCGCCAGCGCCGGGTGCCGCAGCACCGCCCGGGTCGCCGCCGCCAGCCGCCCGCCGAGCAGCCCCGGGTCGAACACCTTCCAGCGCTCCGCCGCCTCCCCGGGCGCCAGCAGGTCGAACCGGACCGTCGCCAGCCGCTCCCGGTGCAGCCGGGCGGCCACCGCGAGGCCGCGCGGACTGTCCCGGCCCGAACCGCTGCCGTGCGCGAACACCACCACCCCGGACGGGACTTCGGGCACGTCCAGGACGGCCGGGCCGGCGGGCAGCGGCACCTCGTACCGGGTGGTGGGCGGCGCCGCCGGGCGCTCCAGCGCGGCCAGCACCTCGGCGTCCGAGGTCTGCCGGAAGTCCCGGTACCACTCGCCGACCGCCCGGAAGCCCGCCGGGACGCGCACCGCGACGTACGCGTCCGCCGCGTCGGCCAGCAGCTCCGCCCAGCCGGGCGGGGCGACCGGCACCGCCAGCACCACCCGGGCCGCGCCCCGGGCCCGGACGATCCGGCAGGCCGCGCGCGCGGACGCGCCCGTCGCCACCCCGTCGTCCACCACCAGCACCGTCCGCCCCGCCAGCGGCACCGGCTCCCGGCCGCCCCGGTAGGCGGCCGCCCGCCGGGCCAGCTCGGCCCGCTCGCGGGCCTCGACGGCGGCGAAGGCCGCCGCCGGCACCGCCGCCGCGTCCACCACCCGCTGGTTCACCACCCGGGCGCCGTCCTCGCCGACCGCGCCCATCGCGACCTCCGACCGCCCCGGGACGCCCAGCTTGCGCACCACGCAGACGTCCAGCTCCGCGTCCAGCGCGGCCGCGACCTCGGCGGCCACCGGGACGCCGCCGCGCGGCAGCGCGACCACGACGGCGCCGCGCAGGTCCGGTCCCCCGGGGGCGGTCAGGACCTCGGCGAGGCGGCGGCCCGCGTCGGCCCGGTCGGTGAAGTGCATGGCGGAACCTCTCCACCCTCCACGGTACGCGCGCGGATAAGAAAAAAATAAGGACAAACCGGTGGGTAGCGTTACATACCGTCCGGGGACGGGTAGCGACCCATTGGCTCGCATGTCCCGACTACGAGGAGGTGGTCCCGGTGTCGACCCACATGTCGTCGGGTATGGAACACCATCCGGACATCCTGGCCCTGCGTGAACACGCGGAGCGCGTCACATCCACCACCGCCGGACAGGGCACGGAGGCGCTCGCCGTCTGCGCCGGCCTCTTCCTGGCGATCTCCCCCTGGGTGGTCGGCTTCTCCGGCTTCGCCGGCCTGACCATCAGCAACCTCGTCCTCGGCATCGCCTACGCCGTCCTGATGGCCGGCTACGGCTCCGCCTTCGGCCGCACCCACGCCCGCGCCTGGGCGTGCGTGGCCATCGGCGCCTGGACGGTCGTCGCCCCCTGGGCGGTCAACGGCGGCGCGCACGTCCGCCGCACCATCCTGACCAACGTCATCACCGGCGGCGTCATGACCTGCCTGGCCCTCGCCGCGGTCGGCATGGCCTTCTCGGGCATGGCCGGACGGCACGGCGGCAGGTAGCGGACCCGAGGAGCGGGACGCCGGGCCCCTGGCGGGCCCGGCGTCCGCACGGTGTCTTCGCGATGTCTTTGCGCCAAAGTGCGGGCGCGGACCGGAAGCGTACGCGGACACCCGCCGGGTGCGTCCGGCAAGTGGTTCGTGGACGCCCGGGAGCAGGAGCGTTGCCCCGTTTCGGTGCTGAAACCTGGCCCCGGCCGGCCCGCCCCGGGCGGACGCCCCGGCGCGCGGGGCGGGTGGGGCGGAAGGGCAGGTCGGGGCGGGCGGGAACGGGGGTGGCCGTGGGCGGGGAGAGGTTGGCCGGGACGGCACTCACCACATCGTGGGAACCCGGGAAAAAGTGGTGCCCCGTCCCGCCCCGAACCACCGTTCGGTACGGGACGCCGCCCGGGCCACCGCTCCGGGCGGACCCACGAGCCCTCAGGAGGGGACATGCGCACCGAGATCACCGTGCAGTCCGACAACGCCGACCTCGACCTGGACCTGCGCATCGCGGACGTCGCGGACCAGAGCGACGAGTTCGGCCGCGGCACCTACACCTCGCCGAGCAGCTACGCCATCGGCACCCGCTGCCCGGTCTGCTGCTGACACCCACCGGCGTACCCCCGCGCGGGGCGGGCTCCGGCCCGCCCCGCGCTCCGTCGCAAGCACCGGGCCCCGCCCGCGACCCCACCCTCCCCCCGCGACCCCGAAGGACCCCACGACGTGCGCGCAGAGCCGGACCCGTTCGAGGTCGCGGAACCGCTGCTGGTGCGGACGGCCGCCGTGCCGCGGACCGGCGCCGACGCCCGGATCGACCCGGCCGACCCCGCCCCCGGCGCCCGCCGCCTCGCCGCCGACCCGCTGCTGCGGCAGGCCGTCGAGGTCGCCAGCGGCAGCCTCGCCCTCAGCCTGCACCGCCTCGGCGAACCCGACGGCGCCGCCGCCCTCGGCCGCAAGCGCACCGTCAGCGCCGCCCGCACCCTGACCCGCTACGCCCGCCGCTCCGGCGGCCGCCCCACCCCGTTCGGGCTGTTCGCCGGCGTCGGCCGGGCCGCCTTCGGCGCCGCCGCCAAGGTGCCGCCCCCCGGCCCCGGACGGGTCAGCGTCCGCCTGGACGGCGGCTGGCTGCACCAGCGGGTGCTGGACTGGCTCGCCGTGCCCGAGGTCCGCCGCCGCGTCGACGTCGTCCTCGACGACCTGTGCGTGCTGCGCGACGGCCGCCTGCTGCGGCACGCCGGCGAACGCGAGGTCTCGGTGCGCGACAACGCCCTGGTCGCCCGGGTCCGCACCGCCGCCGCCCGCCCGGTCGGCTACGCCGACCTGCTGGCCGACCTGGCCGCCCGCTTCCCGCAGGTGCCCGCCGAACGGATCGACGGCCTGCTCGCCGGACTCGTCCGGCACGGCTTCCTGCTCACCTCGATCACCCCGCACCGGATCGACGACGCCCTGCTGGACCGGATCGGGGCCGCCGTCGACGGCGCCGTCCCCGGCGCCGCCGAAGGGCTGCGCGCCGTCCGCGCCGCCGCGAGCGCCCACGAACGCGACCGCCCCGGCGAGGGCCTGGAATCCTGGCGGCACCTGCTGGCCGAGGTCCGCGCCCTCGACCCCGCCGACCGGGCCGACCGGGCCGGCGAACGCCCACCCGTCCAGGTCGACCTGGCCACCGGCACCGACCTGGTGCTGCCCGAGGCGATCGGCACCGAGGTGCGCCGCTACGCCGCCGCGATCTGGGCGATCACCCCCGAGTGGACCACCCTCGCCCACCTGCGCGACTACCGCGACCGGTTCATCGAGCGCTACGGCACCGCGAGCGCCGTCCCGCTCGCCGACCTCGCCGACCCGCACCGCGGCCTCGGCCTGCCCCCCGAGTACGCCGGCGCGCCCGCGCACTCCCGCTCCGGCCCCGGCGACGACGCCGACCGGCCGCGCCGCAACGCCGTCGCCGAACTCGTCCAGCAGGCCGTGCTGGCCGGAACCGACCTGGTCCTCGACGACGCCGACATCGCCCGCCTCGCCGACGCCGCCGGCCACACCCCGGGCGGCACCCGCCCGCCGCGCACCCTGGAACTCTGCTTCCAGCTGCTCGCCGACTCCACCGCCGCCCTCGACCGCGGCGAGTTCCGGCTCCTCGGCAGCGCGCACACCGGCTCCTGGACGGCCGGCGCCACCGCCGGCCGGTTCGCCGAACTCGCCGGACTCACCGACGGCCTGGCCGCCCTCGCCGCCGGACCCGACGACGACGGGGCCCTGCCCGTCCAGGTCGAACTCGCCCCGCGCGACCCGCGCTCGCTCAACATCGTCCAGGTGCCGCCGCTGCTGCCCCACCGCCTGCCGATCGGCGTCGCCGCCGACCGCGGCGACCCGCACTGCCTGGACTGGCGCACCCTGCTGGTCGCCGCCGGCGAGGACGGCCTGCGCCTGCTGCACCCGGAGACCGGCCGCCCGGTCGTCCCCGTCCTCCCGCACATGCTCGCCCTGGACGCGCAGGCCCCGCCCGTCGCCCGCTTCCTGGCCGACCTGGCCGCCGCCCGCCCCCGGGTCTGGTCCGGCTGGGACTGGGCCGGCCTCGACACCCTGCCCTACCTGCCCGCCGTCCGCTACGGCCGGGTCGTCACCACCCCGCGCCGCTGGCTCCCCGGCCGCCGCCTGCGCGACGCCGCCCGCACCGCCGGACCCGCCGCCTGGACGGACGGCCTGCGCGCCTGGCGCGAGCGCTACCGGGTGCCCGACCGGCTGCAGATCGCCAGCAACGACCGGACCTTCCCGATCGACCTGCGGGAGAGCTGGGACGCCGAACTGCTGCGCGCCGAACTCACCGCCCCCGAACCCAGGTTCCAGCTCTTCGAGGACCTCACCGCCGACGGCGCCGGACTCGGCTGGAACCACGGCCGCAGCACCGAGATCGTCGTCCCGCTGCTGCGCGCCCCCCGCCCCGCCCCGGCGGCCGCCCCCGGCCGGGCCCCGCTCGCCAGGTCCGCCGTCCGCACCGCCCCCACCCGGGTCCACCTCCCCGGCGAGGACTGGCTCACCGCCAAGCTGTACGCCGAACCCGGCACCCACGACGCCCTGCTCGCCGACCACCTGCCCGCCCTGCTCGCCGAGGTCGAGGACGACGTCGACCGCTGGTACTTCCTCCGCTACCGCGACCCCGACCCCCACCTGCGGCTGCGCCTGCACGGCGACCCCGCCGCCCTGGCCGGCCGCGTCCTGCCCGCCCTCGCCCGGCACGCCCGCCGGCTCGTCGAGACCGGCGCGCTGCGCACCACCGCCCTCGACGCGTACCGCCCCGAGACCGACCGCTACCTCGGCCCGGACGCGCTGCCGGACGCCGAACGGCTCTTCCGCACCGACAGCCGCTCCGCGCTGCTCCAGCTGCGGGCCCGCCGGGCCGGGGCCGCCGCCGTCCCCGACGAGGTGCTCGCCGCCGTCGGGCACGCCGTGCTGCTCGACTCGCTCGGCGACTGGGACTGGCCCGGCTGGGTGGTCCACCTCTTCGACAAGGGCCCCGACCACCACGTCTACCAGCGCCACCGCGCCCTGGTGGACGGGCTGATCCGGCCCGGCGACGCCGCCCGGCACGCCGCCGAACGGCTCGGCGTGCCCGAACTCGCCCCGCTCTGGGCCGACGCGCCGGAGCCCCGCGCCTTCGGCCGCCGACTGCTCGCCGCCGCCGAGGCCGACCGCGACGAGGCCGCCGCGTCCCTGCTGCACATGCGGCACAACCGGCTGTTCGGCATCGACCCGGCCGCCGAGGCCCGCGGCTACGCCGTCCTGCGCGGCGCCGCCCGCGCCCTGCTCGGCCGCCGGGCCCACGGCGACGGACGCTGACGGCGCACCGCCCGCACCCGTGCCCGAACCGCCCGCGCCCGCCCGAGCCGTCCGAAACGCCCGAACCGCCCGAACCGCCACCGACCGGAGGCAGCGATGACCGACACCGCGACGAGGACCGTCGTCCTCGAGGAGCGCGCCCGGCTGCGGGAGGCGGCCGGGCGGGTCTCCGACCTGATCCTGGACCGGCTCGCCGACCCGGCCGCGACCGCGGCCGCCACCCGGATCCCCGCCGAGGCGGCCGACGACGGGACGGCCGAACCGGTCTGGGCCGAACTCACCCTCGGCAGCGGCAGCCCCGGGCTGTCCCTGGCGTTCAGCGGCGGCGCCCGGCCCGGCACCGACCGCACCGCCCGGGCGCACGGCTACCTCGCGCAGGCGACCCGGGCCGCCGCCACCGGCGACACCGCGCCCAGCGGAACCTTCAAGGGCCCCGGCGCGCTGGCCTTCGCCGTGCTGGCCGCGCACCGCGCCACCGGCGGCTACACCGGCGCGCTGCACCGGCTCGACGCCCACCAGCGGCAGCTGGTGCGCACCGCGCTGCCCGCCGTCCCGGACGGCCCGCTGCCCACCATCGGCCACTACGAGCTGGTGCGCGGCATGACCGGCGTCGGCCGCTACCTGCTGGCCCGCGCCGAGACCTGCGGGGAGGAGCTGGAACGGGTCCTCGGCTACCTGATCGCCCTGGCCGACGGCACCACCGCGCACCGGGGCGCCCGCGTCCCGCGCTGGTGGGCGCTGGACGCGCCCCGGATCGGCTCCGAGCACCTGCTGCCGGACGGGCACCTCAACCTCGGCCTGTCGCACGGCGTCGCCGGCCCGCTGATGCTGCTCGCGCTGGCCTGGCGCGACGGCGTCCGGCTGCCCGGCCACCGGGAGGCGCTGGAGCGCACCGCCGAACTGCTCACCCACTGGGCGGTGCGCGACGAGCACGGCACCTACTGGCCCGGCTACCTCGGTCTCGACGCCTACCTGGCCGGCCCCGACGTGTACCGGACGCCGGCCGGCTGGCCGTCCTGGTGCTACGGCGCGCCCGGCGTCTCGCGCGCCCTCCAGGTGGCCGGGGCCGTGCTGGACCGGCCGGACTGGACGGCCACCGCCCGCGGCTCGGTCGAGCGGCTGCTGCGGCTGCCGCTCGACGCGTGGGGCGTCACCGACCACGCGCTGTGCCACGGCTGGGCCGGGGCGTTGCACCAACTCGGCCGGTTGAACGAGCACTTCGGCGACGAACGGATCGAGCGGCGGCGCGACGAGGTGGCCGCCCGGCTGGTCGACGCCTTCGACCCGGACACCCCGTTCGGCCTGCGCTTCACGATGACCCGCCGCCCGTACGCCAGCGACGTCTCCGGCTACCTGGACGGGGCGGCGGGCGTCGCGCTCGCCCTCGACTCGTACGCGGTCGGCGGCACCCCGCACGACTGGGACATGCCGCTGCTGCTCTCCTGACGGCTCAGTCGGCGTCCCGCGGGCGGGTCATCCGCAGCACGTCCAGGGCCTCGTCGAGCTGGGCCTCGGTGAGCAGGCCGCGCTCGACGTAGCCCCGGTCGAGGACGACCTGGCGGATGGTCCTCCGCTCGGCGAGGGACTGCTTGGCGACCTTCGCCGCCTCCTCGTAGCCGAGGTAGCGGTTGAGCGGGGTGACGACCGAGGGGGAGGACTCGGCGTACTCCCGGGCGCGCTCCGCGTTGGCGGTGACGCCGGCGACGGCGCGGTCGGCCAGCAGGCGGGCCGAGGTAGCGAGCAGGCGGACAGACTCCAGCACGTTGCGCGCGATGACGGGCAGCATCACGTTCAGCTCGAAGTTGCCGCTCGCGCCGGCCACCGTGACGGTGGCGTCGTTGCCGATCACCTGCGCGGCGACCATCAGCACCACCTCCGGCAGCACCGGGTTGACCTTGCCGGGCATGATCGAGGAACCGGGTTGCAGGTCGGGGAGGTTGATCTCGGCGAGGCCGGTGCGCGGGCCGGAGCCCATCCAGCGCAGGTCGTTGGCGATCTTGGTGAAGCCGGTGGCGACCGTGCGCAGCTGGCCGCTCAGCTCGACCAGGCCGTCCCGGGCGCCCTGGGCCTCGAAGTGGTTGCGGGCCTCGGTGAGCGGCAGGCCGGTGGCGCGGGCGACCTCGGCGATGACGGCGGCCGAGAAGCCCGGCGGGGTGTTGATGCCGGTGCCCACCGCCGTTCCGCCGAGCGGCAGTTCGGCGACCCGGGGGAGGGTCGCGCGCAGCCGCTCGACGCCGTACCGGACCTGCGCCGCGTAGCCGCCGAACTCCTGGCCGAGGGTGACCGGGGTGGCGTCCATCAGGTGGGTGCGGCCGGACTTGACCACCGTCGCGAACTCCGCGGACTTGGCCTCCAGGGCACCCGCCAGGTGCTCCAGCGCCGGGACCAGCTCGTGCAGGACGGCGCCCGTCGCGGCGACGTGGATCGAGGACGGGAAGACGTCGTTGGACGACTGCGAGGCGTTCACCTGGTCGTTGGGGTGGACCGGGCGGCCCAGCCGCTCGGCGGCCAGGGTCGCGATCACCTCGTTGGCGTTCATGTTGGACGAGGTGCCCGAACCGGTCTGGAACACGTCCACCGGGAACTGGTCGTCCCAGCGGCCCTCGGCGACCTCCTCGGCCGCCGACCGGATCGCCGCCGCGGTCTCCCCGTCCAGCACGCCCAGCTCGGCGTTGACGGTGGCCGCCGCCGCCTTGATCCGGGCCAGCGCCGCGATGTGGGCGCGCTCCAGGCGCTGCCCGGAGACCGGGAAGTTCTCCACCGCGCGCTGGGTCTGCGCCTGCCACTTGGCCGCCGCCGGGACCCGGACCTCCCCCATCGAGTCGTGCTCGACCCGCCACTGCCGCTCCCGCCGCGCGTCCTCCCGCGCGTCCTGCCGTCCGTCCCGCCGCTCGCCCTGCTGTCCGTCCGCCATGGTCGGTACACCTCCTGGACCGGTCAGCCTTCCACGGGCGCCCGGCATTCCCGGCGCGCCGGGCCGCGTGTCGCGGGCGGCCGCCGCCGTGGCGCCCTTGACCGCGCGGCGTACCGACCGGTAGGGACAGCGGTGGCCCACCCGCTCGCACCCTCCGAGGAGCCCACCCATGGCGACCGCCCCCGACCCGCTCGACCTGCTCGGTGTCGACGACCTGCTCACCGAGGACGAGCGGCTGGTCCGCGACAGCGTCCGCGCGTTCACCGACCGGCACGTCCGGCCGGGACTCGCCGGGTGGTACGAGGCCGGCACCTTCCCGGCGCGCGAACTCGCCCCGGAACTCGGCAAGCTGGGCGTCCTCGGCATGCACCTGGAGGGCTACGGGTGCACCGGGTCGACCGCCACCGAGTACGGGGTGGCGTGCATGGAGCTGGAGGCCGCCGACTCGGGACTGCGCAGCTTCGTCTCGGTGCAGGGCTCGCTGGCGATGCGCTCGATCCACGCGTTCGGCTCCGAGGAGCAGAAGCTGCGCTGGCTCCCCGAGTTGGCCGCCGGACGGGCCGTCGGCTGCTTCGGCCTGACCGAGCCGGAGGCCGGCTCCGACCCGGCGTCGATGCGCACCCGGGCCCGGCGGGACGGCGCCGACTGGATCCTCGACGGCACCAAGACCTGGATCACCAACGGCTCGGTCTCCGACGTCGCGGTGGTCTGGGCGGCCACCGAGGAGGGCGTGCGCGGCTTCCTCGTCCCGCGCGGGACGCCCGGCTTCACCGCCCGCGACATCCCCGGCAAGCTCTCGCTGCGCGCCTCCGTCACCAGCGAACTCGCCTTCGACGGCGTCCGGTTGCCCGCCGAGGCGCAACTGCCGGACGCCCGCGGCCTGCGCGCCCCGCTGTCCTCGCTCGGCGAGGCCCGCTACGGCATCCTGTGGGGCACCGTCGGCGCGGCCCGCGACTGCTACCGGGCCGCCGTCGCCTACGCCCGCGACCGGGTCCAGTTCGGCCGCCCGATCGGCGCCTTCCAACTCACCCAGGCCAAACTCGTCGAGATGGCACTGGAGTTGGAGAAGGCCTACCTGGTCGCGGTGCGGATCGGCCGGCTCAAGGACGAGGGCCGCGCCCAGCCCGCGCACATCTCCTTCGGCAAGCTCAACAACGTCCGCACCGCGCTGGAGATCGCCCGCTCGGCCCGCACGATCCTCGGCGCCAACGGCATCACCACCGCCTACCCGGCCCTCCGGCACGCCAACAACCTGGAGTCGGTCCTCACCTACGAGGGCACCGCGGAGATCCACACCCTGGTCCTCGGCGAGGCGATCACCGGCGAGTCCGCCTACCGCTGACCCCGCCGGCCCCCCCCCGCAGGGCGGGGCCGGGTCCGCCGGAAGTCGGGGATCCGGGCGGCCGGGTCAGACTTCCGGTGGACCCCGGTCGGTACCTGGTGCGCATGGATCCCGGGGGCGGGCGCGCCCACCATGGAAGGGACGGGCAACGGCAGGGAGAAGGGGCGCGGGGCGATGAACGGCGGACGGGTGGCGACGGCGGTGCTGGGGGCGGCGGCCGCGGGGATGCTCGCGGTGATGGTGGCACCGGCGGCCGTCCAGCGGGTGCAGGACCGGATGGACCACACCGCCCGCTACCCCAGCGGCGCGGCGGCCAAGGCCGACCGGACCGAGGTGCCGCGCTGGCTGCCCGACCGGGCGACCGGCGTCGCCTTCCTCGGCTCCGACCGGCAGGGCGACCGGCTGATCCGCGCCACCCTGCCGGAACGCGCGCTGCCCGCCGACTGCACCACCGGCCGCCCGCAGGGCGACGTCCACCTGCGGGCCCCCTGGTTCCCGCGCGACACCCCGCAGCGCGCCACCGCGCACTGCGGCCTGTACGACGTCGCCCTGGTCGGCGACCAGCTGTACGGCTGGCAGGACGGCGCCGTGGTCGCGGCCGGCCGGACGGCCGCGCCGACCGCGACCGCCGCGACCACCGCCCACTAGGGCGGACTCCGGCTTTCGCACAGGTGGGCGGATGGGATAGGACGGTGCGGGTACCCCGCCATCCCAGAGGAGCTCCATTGCCAGGCCCGACCGTCGGACCCGACGGCGACCAGACCGTCCCCCTCCGGCCGCGGGGGGTGGCCGCGGCGACCCCGCAGGACGCCCCCTTCGCCACCGCCACCGTGGTCACCCTGGGCAGCCTCGTCGCGCTCGGGCCGTTCACCACCGACCTGTACCTGCCCGCCCTGCCCGACCTGACCGCCGACCTGCACTCCACCGCACCCGCCGCCCAGCTCACCCTGACCGGCTCGCTGCTCGGCATGGTGCTCGGCCAACTGCTGTTCGGCCCGCTCAGCGACCGCCTCGGCCGCCGCCGCCCGATGCTGGCCGGCCTCGCCGCGTACACCGCCGCCAGCCTGCTGTGCGCGTTCGCCGACTCGATGCCGGTGCTGGTCGCGGGCCGGGTGGTGCAGGGCGCGGCGGGCTCCGCCGCGCTGGTGATCGCCCGGGCGGTGGTCCGGGACCGGCTGGAGGGCACCGCGATGATCCGGTTCCTGGCCACCATGGGCCTGATATCCGGCCTCGCCCCGATCGTCGCCCCGCTGGCCGGCGCCCAACTGCTGCACGTCACCGACTGGCGCGGCACCTTCGTCGCGCTGGCCCTGCTCGGCGCCGTGCTGACCGCCGCCTGCGCGTTCGGCGTCCGCGAGACGCTGCCGCCCGACCGGCGGCACGGCGGCGGCCTCGGCACCACCGTCCGGGCGATCGGCGGGCTGCTGCGCGACCGGGTGTTCCTCGGCTACCTGCTGACCGGCACCTTCGCGTTCGGCGCGCTGTTCGCGTACGTCGGGGGCTCCTCGGTGGTGCTGCAGGACGTGTACCGGATCAGCCCGCAGACCTACAGCCTGGTGTTCGCGGTCAACTCGATCGCGCTGCTGGCCGTCACCCAGGTCAACGGCCGCTTCCTGGTGCAGCGGTACTCCGAGCGGACGCTGCTGGTCTCCGGCCTGGCCGCCGCCGCGCTGGCCGGGGCCGCCGTGGTGCTGTGCACCACCGTGTGGGACACCGGCCTGGCCGGGGTGTGGCCCGCGCTGACCCTGCTGATGGGCGCGATGGGCGTGATCCTGCCCAACGCCAACGGCCGGGCCCTCACCATGGCCCCGCACGCGGCCGGCTCGGCGTCCGCACTGCTCGGCACCGGCACCTACCTGTGCGGCGCGGTGGTCGCCCCGCTCAGCAGCCTGGGCGGCCACCCGTCCGCGACGGTGCTCGGCGCCGTCGTGCTGGGCTGCGCCCTGCTGGCGCTGGCCGCGTTCCTGCCGCTGTGCCGGCCGAAGTGACCGCTCAGCGGGCGCTGCCCCGGGCCAGCAGCCGGTCCCGGACGGTGGCGGCGAAGGACGGCCCGGCCGCGGTGGCGGTGGCGTCGGCCGTGGTGCCGCCCGGGTTCTGGGTGCCGGAGACGGTCAGGTAGACGTAGCGGCCGATCGAGCCGTGGGTGTTCTGGCAGCCGGAACCGGTGCAGAAGGAGGTGTGCCCGCTGGGCACCAGGCCCTGCACCTGGCCCTGGAAGCCGGCCATCACCGCGTCCGCCTGGGCCTTGCTGTCGAGCACCGCGACGCCGACGGTGACGGCGCTGTTGCCCGAGGTGTAGGTGACCCGGAGCATCGACCGGCAGCCCTGGGCCGCCAGCACGTTGCCGAGGCCGCCGGTGGTGGCCTGCCAGCAGGTCGCGGTCTGGGCGTCGGCCAGCCGGGTCCAGGTCCGGCCGCCCACCTGCACCGTCGCGGCGGGCAGCAGCCCGGCGGGGGTGAGCGGTGCGGTGTCGGTGGCCGCCGAGGAGATCACCGTCAGCGGGTCGGGCGGGCCGGCCGGGGTGGGGGAGGCCGACCTGCCCGGACTCCGGCCCGGGCTGCCGCTCGCGCTCCGGGACGGCGGGCCCGACCTGCCCGCCGACGCGGACGCGGACGCGGACGCGGTCGCCGAGGGCGGGGCCGTCTCGCTCGGCGAGACGGTCGGGGACGGGTCGCCGCCGCCGTCGCCGCCGAGCTCCGGCCGTCCGGGCGAGGGGGAGTCGGCCTGGACCACCACGGTCGGGTCGGCCTTCGGCGTGCCGGAGCCGGAGGCGGCGAGGGCCGCGACGGCGGTGATCCCGCCGACCGCGACGACGGCCGCCGCGATGCCGCCGACCGTCCGCAGCCGCTTGCGGCGCGACCGCTCGCGCTGGTGCCGGTCGGCGAGGGCCGCCCAGTCCGGTTCGTCGAACCGCACCGCGCCCGGGAGGGCGGGCTGCTGGGGCGGCAGCCGCCGGTCCTGGTTCGTTCCCCACCCGTTGGTCATGGTCGCTGATCCTAGAACACCTGGAACACCCGTTTGAACGCACCGGGCCCGGACGGTGGCGGAGCGCCACCGTCCGGGCCGGGACGGGCGGTTGAGCGGGTGACGGATGGAGCTCAGGTCACCGTCGGACGGGTGGTCAGGCGATCGAGAAGTCGTCGCCGTAGACCGCGCCCTGGCCGTACCAGCCGTGCAGGTAGACCGTGACGGTGCCGTTCGCACCGGTGGTGAACGGGACGGTCAGCTTGGTCCAGGAGGAGCCGTTCGCCCAGGAGGAGGCGGTGGCGCCGCCGCTGACGCCGAGGTACGAGTACGGGCCCTGGACCCAGGCGGTCAGGGTGTACGCGTGGTTCGGGGCCAGGGTGACGGTCTGCTGGCACTGGCCGGTGGCGCCGGCGCTCGGGGTGACCTGCAGGGCCTTGGAGCCGCCGTGCGCCGGGGAGGAGACGACCGCGCCGCCGCTCTGGCAGGTCCACGGGGCGAGATTGCCGCTCTCCAGGTCACCGTTGGCGAGGCCGGTGGGCGGGGTGGTGCCGGTGACGGTCAGCGCGTAGGTGGCGGTGTGGGTCTTGCCCGCGCCGGTGCCGGTGACGGTCAGGGTGTAGGTGCCCGGGACCGCCGAGGCGGTGGTGGCGACGTTCAGGGTGGCGGAGCCGCCCGCGGTGACGCCGGCGGGGCTCACGGTGGCGGTGACGCCCGCCGGGGCGCCGGAGACGGTCAGGTTGACGGTCGCGGCGGTGCCGGAGGTGACCGCGGTGTTCACGGTGCTGGTGGCGGACGCGCCGGCCTGGACGGAGCCGGAGGCGGGCGACAGGGCGACCGAGAAGTCCGAGGCGGTGGTGCCGCCGGTGACGGTCAGGGTGTACGTCGCCGAGTGGGTGCCGCTCGCGCCGGTGCCGGTCACGGTCAGCGGGTAGCTGCCGTTGGCGACGCCCGAGGTGGTCGACAGGTTCAGGGTGGCGGAGCCGCCCGCGGTGACGGTGGAGGCGCTCAGCGAGGCGGTGACGCCGGCCGGGGCGCCGGTCACCGACAGGTTGACGCTCTGGGCCGAGCCGGAGGTCACCGCGGTGTTGACCGTGGCCGAGGTGGACGCGCCGGCCGCGACCGAGCCGGAGGCCGGGCTCAGCGACACCGAGAAGTCGTTCGCCGGCACCGAGGAGCTGGTGAACGGCGAGAAGATGTGGCTGAACTCCCAGGTGCCCTGGGCGATGCCCGAGCAGTCGTCCCGGGCGCCGCCGCCCGGGCAGCCGCCGTTGTCGCGCTGCAGCGCCCAGAAGGACAGCGTGTTGATGCCCTTGGAGACGGCCCAGTTGTAGACCGCGTTGGCGTTGGCGACGGTGAAGGTCTCGGCCGGGCCGAAGTCGTCGACGCCCGGCATCTCGATGATGCCGATCATGCCCCACAGCTGCGCGGAGGTCTTCGTCGGGTACAGCTTCGCCAGCTGGTTGTACAGGCCCTGCGCGGAGGTCTGGGTGTCCGCGGCCATGTCGTGCGCGGCGTTGTCGTAGTAGTCGAACGTCATCAGGTTGACGACGTCGATCCGCGCGTTGTTGGTGACCGCGTTCTTCAGCACCGCCAGGCCGCTGGAGGCCAGGCCGCTGGTGGTGGTCGGCAGGGTGTAGCTGAACTGGATGCTGCGGCCGTTGGCGGCGGCCCAGTCCTCGACGATCTTGATCGCCTTGTTGCGGCGGTCGATGCCGGCCGTGTTGGTCAGCGAGTTGTCCTCGATGTCCAGGTCGATCCGGGAGACGTCGTAGGTGGTGATGACCTTCTCGAACTGCGCGGCGATCTGGTTGACGTCCGTGCAGGAGTCGGCGATCTCGGTGCCCGTGTTGTCCGCGGTGTAGCCGCCGAAGGACGGGATCACGTCGCCGCCGTTGGCACGGATGGTGGTGATGTCGGCGCCGAAGGTGGAGCTGGACACCGGCATCGAGGTGTCGCCGTTCCACAGCGCGGTGCAGGAGCCCTTGGTGGCGGCCTGCAGGAACGCCATGGTGAGGTGCTTGACGCCGGACTGGGCGGCCAGCGCGGCCGGGCTCTCGCCGGTCCAGGCCTCGAAGTACGGGGCGAAGACGTGCTGCGGCAGCGGCGTGGCGGCCGCGGCGGCGGCCTGCGCGGGGGCGGAGATCAGCCCCAGCGAGGCGGCCGCCATCGCGCCCGCGGCGAGCAGCGCTTGGAGTGGTCGGTGAAGGCGCATCGAGTCTCCATCAGGCATGGAAGGGTGGCCCGCGTGCCGGTGTGCGGGCACGGGGCGGGGATCGGCCTGGTACAGGGAGTGCCGGGGTGGTGCGGGGCAATACCTCGCCCCGGCCGGTGGTCACACCCCCACGATGCGTTCCGGTCGGGAAGTACAGCGGGACTCATGGTTGGTCTGGACCACTGCGTCTGTCAAGACTCTTTACAGTTCACTGCCAAGGGGCCCGGAGAGCTTTACCAACCCTTGGGGACAAGGCCCTTGACGTGCCGTCGGCCCCGCACCCGACTGCTCGGTGCGGGGCCGACGGACGGCTCTCGGGGCGTGCGGGTCAGTTCAGGCCGTTGCTCTTCAGCCAGTCCCCGGCGACCGCCGCCGGGTCCTCCTTGTCCACCGAGACGCGCTTCATCAGCGCGGTCAGCCCGGCGGTGTCCAGCTTCGCGGAGACCGCGTTCAGCGCGGCCGTCCCGGTGGCGTCCAGCCCGGCGGTGTTCACCAGCGGGGTGACGTTCTGCGAACTGAACAGGTTCTTCGGGTCGGCCAGCGACACCAGCTTCAGCTGGACGATCTTCGGGTCGGTGGTGAACACGTTGCCGACCTGGATCCCGCCGTCCTTCAGCGCGTTGGCGGTGGTCTCGCCGGTCGGCTTCCACTCCTTGAAGGTCAGCCCGTAGACGTCCTTGAACTGCTGCTCGCGCCGCGACTTGAACTCCGGCGGGCCGCCCAGCACCAGGTCCTGGGCCTTGCCCGCCAGGTCGGCTATCGACTTGACGCCCAGCTTGTCGGCGGTCTCCTGGGTGACCGTCAGCGAGTCCTTGTCCTCGGCCGGCGCCGAGTCCAGGATCGACAGCCCGGCCGGCAGCTTCGCCTTCAGCTCGGTGTTCACCGCGTCCTTGCCGGTCGCGGTGGACTTCGCGTCCAGGTAGCCCAGCAGGGCGCCGTTGTACTCCGGCAGCACGGTCAGCGCACCGGACTGCACCTGCCCGTACAGCACCTCCCGGCTGCCGATGTTGAACTTCTCGTCGACCTTCACGCCCTTCGCCTTCAGGGCCTGCGAGTAGATCGAGGCGATCAGCACGTTCTCCGGGAAGTTCGCCGAACCGACCACCACGGTCTTCCCGGACGGGGCCGCCCCCGAGGAGCCGGCCGCCGCCGGGGCGGAGGACTTCGCGGCCAGCGGGTCGCCGCCGGAGGAGGAGCAGGCCGCCGCGCCCGTCAGCAGCAGGGCGGCGAGGGCGATTCTGACCGGACGGGTCGTCATGTGGATTCCTTTGCCAGTGCGGGGGAGCCCGCGGGATCGTCAAGTGCCGCGTTCCCCGAGGGTGTCGCGGGTGGTGCGGTCGTTTCGGTACGGTCCGGCCGCCGGCCGGACCGGGTGCCGGGCGGCGCGGTGAGCCGGATGAGCAGGGCGAACAGCAGTTGGACCGCCACCGCCAGCAGCACCACCAGCAGGGCGCCGCCGACCGTGGTCGGGAAGTCCCGGGTGGCCAGCCCGTCGATCACGTACCGGCCCAGGCCGCCGAGGCCCACGTACGCGGCGACCGTCGCGGTCGCGATCACCTGCACCGACGCCGTCCGGACCCCCGCCAGCAGGGTCGGCGCGGCCGCCGGCACGCACACCCGCAGCAGGGTCTGCGGGTGGGTCAGGCCGATGCCCCGGGCCGCGTCCCGGACGTCCGGGTCGGTGCCGCGGACCCCCTCGGCGGCCGCGACCAGCATCGGCGGCGCGGCCAGCGCGGTCAGCGGCAGCAGCACCGCCGCGTCACCGACGCCGACCAGCAGCACCGCCAGCGTGACCAGGCCCAGCGTCGGCAGCGCCCGGGCCACCCCGGCCAGCGCCGTCACCACGAACAGGCCGCGCCCGGAGTAGCCGATCAGCAGCCCCAGCGGCAGGGCCACCAGCGCGGCCAGGCCGAGCGCCTCGGCGGAGAACGCCAGGTGCTCCAGCACCCGGTTGGAGATCGAGTCCGGGCCCGAGTGGTGCGCCGGATCGGCGAAGAAGTCCTGCAGCCAGCCCAGCCAGTTCACCGCGCCACCCCCCGGGCCCACGGCGCCAGCACTCGGCGGGCCGCCAGCAGCAGCAGGTCGGTGGCCAGCGCCAGCAGCGCCACCAGGGCGATCCCGGCCAGGATCGGGGTCGGGAAGGTCCGCTGGAAGCCGTCCAGGAACAGGTAGCCCAGACCGCCCCGGCCGACCAGCGCGCCGACCGCCGCCAACGAGATCGAGGACACCGCGGCGACCCGCAGCCCTCCGATCAAGTACGGCACGGACGCCGGGAGTTCGACCGCCGCCAGCCGCCGCCACGGCCCGTACCCCATCGCGGTGGCCGCCTGCCGCACCGGCTCCGGCACCGCCCGCAGCCCGTCCACCGCGGTCGGCAGCAGCACCGCCAGCGCGTAGCAGGTCAGCGGCACCATCACGGTCTGCCGGGTGGCCAGCCCCGTGTACGGGATCAGCACCACGAACACCGCCAGCGAGGGCAGCGCGTACACCACGTTGAACACCGCCGCCAGCGGCTGGTACAGCCGCGGGAAGCGCGCGCAGGCCAGGCCGAGCGGCACCGCGAGCAGCAGCGCCAGCAGCACCGGGACCAGCGCGATCACCGCGTGGTCCGCCGTCAGGTCGGCCAGGTAGCCGAGGTGGTCGCCGAGCCAGTGCCAGCGGACCAGCGGCTCACCGTCCAGCATGCGGCACCCGCTCGGAGGGGTCGGCGGCGGTGGTCCCGGTGGCGGTGGTCTCCGCGGCGGGCTCGGCGGCGGCCTCGGTGGTGCCCAGCGCCTCGACCACGGCGGCCCGGCTCGCGGTGCCGACCGCCCGGCCGGCGGCGTCCACCGCGACGGCGTGGCCGGAGGCGGCGAGCAGGGCCGCGTCCAGCGCCGCCCGCAGCGAGTCCCGGGCCGGGGCGAAGACCGGGACCGGGTGCCGCTCGGCGCCGCGCGCCCAGTGCTCCGGGCGGCCGTCCGGATCGAGCAGCAACTCCCAGCCCTGGTACGAGGGCTGGAGCTCGGCGAGCGGAACGGCGGCGGCGCCGCGCAGGCCCAGGCCGCGCAGGCCGCGGTCACGGCCCAGGAAGGCCGCCACGCCGGCGTCCGCCGGGGCGGTCAACAGGGTTTGCGGATCCGCGAGTTGGGCGATCTCGCCGTGCTCGCGGAGCACCACCACCCGGTCGCCGAGCCGGACCGCCTCCTCGATGTCGTGCGTCACGAACAGCACCGTCTTGCCCAACTCGGCCTGTAGCCGCAGCAGTTCCTCCTGCAGCCCGGAGCGCACCAGCGGGTCGACCGCGCTGAACGGCTCGTCCATCAGCAGCACCGGCGGGTCGGCGGCCAACGCCCTCGCCACGCCCACGCGTTGCTGCTGGCCGCCGGAGAGCTGCGCCGGGTAGCGGCGGGCCGTCTCCGGCGGCAGGCCGACCAGCTCCAGCAGCTCGGCGGCCCGGGCCCGGGCCCGCTTGCGGTCCCAGCCGAGCAGGCGGGGCACCGTCGCCACGTTGTCGATCACCCGGCGGTGCGGGAACAGCCCGGCCTGCTGGATCACGTAGCCGATGCCGCGCCGCAGTTGGGCCGCGGGCAGGCCCGCGACGTCCGTCCCGTCCAGCAGGACCCGGCCGGCGGTCGGCACCACCATCCGGTTGACCATCCGCAGGATGGTCGTCTTGCCGCAGCCGGACGGCCCGACCAGGACGGTGGTCCGGCCGGCCGGCACCTCAAGGTCCAGGCCGCGGACGGCGACCGTGCCGTCGGGGTGGCGCTTGGCGGCGCCCTCGAATCTGATCAACGGAAGGTCCTCGGGCGGCCGGCCGGAACCGACGCGGATATCGAATGAAAGTAGGGATGCATCGCCTGTCCGGCTTCCCGCCGTTTCCTCACCGCAAACCTTGATCCACCGAACGCGTCGGCAGCCCGGCCGCCGCCCACGCCACGAAACCGCCGTCCAGGTCGGTCGCCCGGTGCAGCCCCAGCTCCCGCAGCGACGCCGCCGCCAGCGAGGACGCGTACCCCTCCGAGCACACCACGATCCAGCGCACCCCGTGGTCCACCGCCTCCGGGATCCGGTGGCTGCCCGTCGGGTCCAGCCGCCACTCCAGCACGTTCCGCTCGATCACCAGCGCCCCCGGGATCTCCCCCTCGCGCGCCCGCTGCGCCGCCGGACGGATGTCCACCAGCCGCGCCCCGTCGGTCACCTCGGCCCAGGCCCGGGCCGGATCCGGCCGGTCCAGGCCTATCCGGGCCTTCGCCAGCAGCTCGTCCACCGTCGTCACCACTGCTCCGCACCTTCCGTGGAGGTCTTCACCAGGCCGTCGACCCGGAGTTCGTAGTGCGCCATCTCGTTCAGCGGCGGCGAGTACGCGTGCAGCGTCACCGCCGGCCCCTGCGTCGTGTTGCGCACGTCGTGCAGGTACTGCGGGCCGAACGCCCGCTCGCTGCCCGCCGGCAGCCGACGCACCGTCAACCCGTGCTCCGGCCCGGCCAGCGCCAGCTCCTCCAACTCTCCCAGCGCCACCGTGAACGCGCCGCGCGAACCACCGTGGTCGTGGAACCCGGTCGACTGCCCCGGCAGCCAGCTGATCAGCCACACCTCGTAGTCCTCCGCCAGCTCCAGCCGCTCGTACCAGCGGTCCTCGGCGGACAGCCGCACCCGGTGCAGCCAGCGCTCGGGCCGCTCGGCCAGGTCGCGGACGATCCGGCGCAGCGCGTTCGGGGAGAGCGGCGGGCGGGTGGCGGACGCGTACGCGGGGGCGGTGCCGCGCTCGGTGCCCCGTTCGGCGGTGCCCCGTTCGGCGGTGCCGGGCTCGGGGGTGCCGCGTCCGGGGGTGCTGCGTTCGGGGGCGAGGTCGATGCTCATGAGGTCCTCCGGGGTGTGCCGGCGCGGCCGCCGCCGGACGCGCGTGCGGGGCACGGCACGGCGGGAGGCGCGGACGGCGGGGAAGGGGGTGCTCGGGGTGACTGGCGGGGCGCGCGGGACCCCGGGGACGTCACAGGGCTCGTGCGGAGGCTACGCGGAGAGCGTCAACAACAGCGGGCACACATGTCGCTCGCCTGGCGTCGCAGGTCGACGTGCAGGCGGCAGACCAGGAAGGTGCCGGAGTTCATGTCGCCGATGGTTCACGACCCGGCGGCGGCCCGTCAAGTTCCGCCACGCGGACGGCCGCATCGTGGACTCCCGGATCTCGGATCGCGGACACGCCGACGGCCCGCGCTCCGGGGAGGGCGCGGGCCGTCGGGGTTCGGGGGCGCGGCCGGGCTACCGGTCGTCCTGGGCGGCGTTGCTGTCGGCCTGCGCGGCCGCGCTCTCCGCCGCGTCCACCTTCTGCTGCATCTGCCGCACCTGCGCGTCGTTCGGGGCGGCGCCGCCACCACCGGACGGGCCGCCCGAGGCCGGACCGCACGCCGCCAGCAGGGCGGCGGCGGCCAGCGCCACCGCCGCGAGGGCCGCTCGCGCGGCGGGCCGACGGCTCACTTCCCGGCCGCCGGGGCGTTCTTCGCGCACCACTGCGCGACCTGGACGAGGTCCGCCTTGCGGGTCTGCAGCGTCGGCAGCAGGCCGCGGCGGAAGGCCAACCGGTCGTTCAGGTCCTTCTCGACCTCGGCGTGCCCCGCCTTGTGGGCGTTGTCCACCCGCTGCTGCAGCCGTGCCACCGATCCCACCACGGTGGCGTCGCCGTTCAGCCGCTCCAGCGCCTTGTCCACCCGCTCCTGCGCCTTCGGCAGCCGCTTGCACACCGCCTTCGCCCCGTCCCCCTTCGGCACGCCGGCCGCCTGCGCGGGCCCCGTGGCCAGCAACGCGCCCGCCAACGCCAACACCCCGACAGCGGCTGCCGCCCGGTCGATGCGCATGGCATCCCCTTCCCTCGACTCCCGGCCGGACCCCCCGGCCGGGCCCGACGGTAGGGGGCGTTCTTGTGGAAACCCTGTGGGACGGCGGGGCGGGCGAGCAGGACGGGGGCCGTCAGTGCCCCGGGCCCGGGACGTAGGCCAGGCCGTGGGCGCCGGGTTCGGTGAGCTTGGGGACGGGGATGCGGGCGAGCAGGGCGAAGGTGGTGAGGTCGACGACGTCGACGGTGGAGGAGACGACGGCGGCCAGGTAGGCGAGGCGGCCGTCGGGGGAGGAGGTGAGGGTGAGGGGGAAGCGGCCGGTCTCCAGGGAGGCCAGGCGGCGGTGGGTGGCGGCGTCGAAGACCGTGAGGCGGCCGGGGAGTTGGGCGCCGAGGCCGCCGGTGTCCGGGGCGCCGGTGCGGACCTCGCCGGCCAGCAGCAGGCCGCCGGCGGTGAGGTGGACCGGCAGGGCCGGGTCCTCGGTGGGGAGCACGGCGGTCACCTCGCGGGTGGCGGTGTCGATCACCCGGACGCCGAACTGCGGTCGCGGGCCCGGCCGGTGGGCGAAGCCCAGGTAGGGGCCGGCCGCGTAGACGTGCGCGCCGTCCGCGGCGACGGCCAGGCCCTCGCTGCCGGGGACCTCCACCCGGTCGACCAGGACGCCGCGTTCGAGGTCGACGACCGAGACGAACGGGGCCTCCTTGTTGGTCGCGTAGCCGGTCCGGCCGTCCGGGGCGAGGGCGAACCAGTGCGGGCCCGGCGCCCCGGTGTCGATCCGGCCGACGGTCCCGCGGGTGGCCGCGTCGACCACCACCACCCCGCCCGACCGGCCCGGGCCGCCCTCCACGCTGACGTACAGCAGCCCACGCCGGGCGTCCAACGCGAGGCCGTGCGGGGCGTGTTCGGGCGCCAGGTCGATGACGTCCACCACCCGGCGGGTGTCCGGGTCGATCGCGGTCAGCTCGGAGGCCCGCCCGCCGTTCGCGTGGTAGTAGCCCGAGCGGTACGCGGTGCTGCACCAGAGCAGCCGGCGGTCCGCGTCGAAGCACAACTCGTGCGGCTCGGACGGGACTTCCACCGCGCCCAGCGGCGCGTCCGTGGCGGCGTCGAAGAACGACACCGTGCCGCCGCTCTGGCTCACCACGGCGAGCACGTCCCCGGCCCGTCCGGCCCGGCTCTCCTCCTGCTGCTGGTCCTGCTCCTGCTGCTGCTCCTGTGACGGCAACGCTGCTCCTCGGGGAGGTCGACGCCCCGCCGGGAGGGGTTCCCGGTGGGCCGCCTCCAGCCTCCGCCGACGCGGATTGCGCGACAATGCAGGAATCGGCAAGCGATCCTTGCCGCAGGCGTAAACTCCCTGCCGATGGACCTCAACCTGCTGCGCGTGCTGGACGTCCTGCTCCAGGAACACAGCGTCACCCGGGCCGCCGAGCGGCTCGGCACCTCCCCGGCCGCCGTCAGCCGCAGCCTGGCCCGGCTCCGCCGGGCCGTCGGCGACCCGCTGCTGGTGCGGGCCGGCCAGCGGCTGGTCCCCACCGGGCGGGCGGTCGAACTACGGGACGAAGTCGCCGAGTTGATCCGCGGCTGCGAACGGGTACTGCGTCCGGGGGCCGGCTTCGACGCCGTCCACCTGCACCGGACGTTCACCGTCCAGGCCGGCGAACTCTTCACCGCCGCGCTGGCCGGCCCGCTCACCGAACGGCTGGGCCGGGAGGCGCCCGGCGTCGACACCGTCTTCCTCCCCGAGGCGTACGAGGACGGGCCCGCGCTGCGCCAGGGGCTGGTCGACGTCGAGGTCGGCGTGCTCGGCCGGCTCGACCCGGAGATCCGCACCCGGCAGCTCACCACCCGCACCATGGTGGCCGTCGCCCGCGCCGGGCACCCCCTGCTGACCGGCCCCCTCGACGCCGAACGCTTCGCCGCCGCCGACCACATCGGCGTCTCCCGGCAGGGCCGGCGGCACGGCCCGATCGACCGCGCGCTCGCCGAACTCGGGCTGCGCCGCCGGGTCGCCGTGGTCGTCCCGAGCCACCTCGCGGCCATGCTGCTGGCCCGTGACACCGACCTGCTCGCGCTGGCCCCGGCCGACTGGCTCCCCGCCGTCGTCGCCGACCTCGGCCTGCGCACCCTCCCGATCCCGCTGCCGCTCCCGCCCCTGGAGCTCGGCATGGCCTGGCACCCGCGCAACGACGGCGACCCGGCCCACCGCTGGTTCCGCGACCACCTGGCCGCCACCGTCCGCGGCCTGGCCGACGGCGCGGTCACGGGTGCGGAGTCGGTCACGGATACGGAGTCGGTCACGGGCGGCTGAGTCCGGGCGCGCGGGAAGGCGGCCGACCGCGCGGGCGCCAACCTCAGGGCCGGGCGGCGGCGGTGGCGCGGAACGCCGGGTAGCGCGGGAGCGGTTCGGCCGCCCAGGGGCCGGCGACCTCGTCCAGGAGGCGGGCGAAGACCCCGGCGAGGGCCGGGCGGCCGGTCAGCCGGGCGGCGGACCGCCACCGGTGGCACAGGAGTTGGCGGTTGCTCGGGACGGGACGGCGGGTGCGGTGCATGGGGCGCTCCTCGGCGGTGGCGCGGGCCAGCAGGTGGACGGTGGCGTCGACCGTCCAGACGGCGGTGGCGTCGCGCAGGCCGGACTCCCAGCGGGCGTCGTCGGCGAGCTCCGGGTACACGGGGACGACCTCGGCCCGGTAGGCGGCCTCGACCCGTCCGGCCAGGCCGGGCGGGAGGGCGAAGACGCACCAGCAGGAGGAGAACGGCATCCGGCAGTAGGCGGCGGTGAGGAACACCGACTGGAAGCAGGCGGACTCGAAGTCGAGCAGCCGCAGGCCGTCCGGGGTGATCAGGTTGTTGTCCGGGCAGGTGTCGCCGGGCGTGAACGCCGGGTACGCGGTGCCGCCGGCCGCGGCGACCCCGGCCAGCTCGGCGGGCAGCCCCGCCGGGACGGGGATCCCGGCCGCGGCGAGCAGGTCGGGGAAGCGGGCGGCGTCGTCCGTGATCCACGGCCGCTCCGCCCAGGTTGGCGCCCCGACGTCGAACCTCCTGGAGAGCGCGGCGAGTTCGTCCTCGCGGCCGACCGAGCCCGCGGCCAGTCGGCCCAGGCCGCGGGCCCAGGCCAGCAGGCCCGCCTCGGCGGCGCGCGGGTCGGCGCCGAGCAGCAGGTCGGCCAGGGTGGGCGCGGTCCCGAGGTCGCCCAGCACCAGCAGCGGCACCCCGGTGTCGACCGCCAGCACCGGCGGCCCGGCCAGGCCGAGGGCGAGCCCGGCCGCCTCGGCGGTGAAGCCGCGCAGCGCGTCCGGCCCGCCGGTGTACGCCTTGACGACGACCGAGCGGCCGTCGTCGGTGCGGTGGCGCAGCACCTTGGTGCGGGGGCTGCCGCCCAGGTCGACGGGGTCGGACAGGCCGGTGCCCAGGGCGCGGGCGGCGGCCTCGGTGATCTGCTCCATCCGGGCCATCCTGCCAGAGCTCCCGGGGGCGGCACCGGCGGTTTCAGGACCGTCGGCGGCCGCTCAACCAGTCCCGGGGGGAGGGGAGTCGCACGGTCGGCGCGTCGGGCAGCAGCAGCGGCAGCCGGACCTCCAGGCGGCAGCCCGGGCGGTCCGGCCGTTCGGTGAGCCGGACGGATCCCCGGTGCAGGGCGGCCTGTTGGGCGACCAGGGTCAGGCCGAGGCCGGAGCCCGGGCTGTCCGGGCGGCGGTGGAAGCGGTGGAACACCTCGGCGCGTTCGGCGGGCGGGACGCCCGGGCCGGTGTCGTCGACGGTGAGGCGGGCGGCGGCGCCCTCCACGCGCAGCCGGACGTCCACCTCGGCCGGGAGGCAGCCCGGGCGGCCGTCGGGGCGGCCGCCGGTGGGGTCGTCGGGGCGGCCGTGCACGGCCGCGTTGCCCAGCAGGTTGGCGAGCAGGATGCGCAGGCCCGCGTCCCAGCCGAACACCCTCGCCTCGGAGGGGAGTTCGGTGCGGAAGACGGTGTCCGGATGGCGGCGGGCGGCCTCGGCGACGGCGGTGTCCACCAGTTCGGCGAGGTCGACCGGGCCGAACGCCGAGACCTCCACCAGGTCGCCCCGGGCCAGGGCGGACAGCGCGCTCAGCAGGTCCAGCATCCGGGCGTGGTCCTGCTGCAACTCGGCGACCACCTCGGCGCGTTCGCCCGCCGGCAGGTCCGGGTGGCCGGCCAGCACGTCCAGGTTGGTGCGCAGGCTCATCAGCGGGGTGCGCAGCTCGTGCGAGGCCGCCGAGGAGAACGACCGCGCGGTGTCCAGCGCCTGCGCCGTCCGGGCCGCCTGCTCGTCGTAGCGCGACAGCAACAGCGCGATCGCGCCCGACAGTTCGTCCACCTCGGTGGTGCCCGTCCGGGCGTGCGCGAACGCGGCGTGCCCGGCCCGGGGGTCCAGCGCCGCCGCCCGGCGGCCCAGCCGCCGCAGCGGCCGGGTGGCCCGCTCGGCGAGCCCGAACGCGACCAGCCCCGAGAGCGGCGCCGCGACCAGCGCCACCAGCAGCACCCGCCGCCGCACCGCCCGCAGCTCCTCGGCCGGTTCCCCCGCCGGGGCCAGCACCCAGAGCGTCCCGGCCGTGCCGCCGCCGTTCACCCGGACGGTCAGCACCCGCCAGGACGTGCCGCCCTGGACGACCGTGACGACCTTCCCGCCCGGCCCGTCCGGCCCGTCCGGCAGCAGCCCCGGGTCGTCCGGCTGCGAGCCCGCCGTGAGCAGCACCGTGCCGTCCGCGGCGGTGAGCCGGATGCCCGCGTCCAGTGCCGCGTCCGTCAGCTTGCGCTGCTGGTTCTGCTCGGCCTTCGGACGGCCCCGGCTGTCCGCCGCCAGCAGGGCCCGGGCGTTGGGCAGGACGGCTGCCGCGCGGCTGTTCAACCGGGCGTCCTGGCGCCGGTGCAGGTCCGCGTCGACCAGCGGCAGCAGCAGCAGCCCCGCCGCCGCCACCAACAGCGGCACCAGCACCGCCGCGCCGATCGCGATCCGGGTCGACAGCTTCACCGGCCCGTCCCGTCGTCGCCGTCCGGTGCGCGCAGCACGAACCCCACGCCGCGCACCGTGTGCACCGTCCGGGGGCGGCCGTCCGCCTCCAACTTCCTCCGCAGGTAGGAGACGAAGGTGTCCACGGCGTCGCTGCGCACCTCGAAGTCGTAGCCCCAGACCCGGTCCAGCAGCACCTCCCGGGAGAGCACCAGCCCGGCGTTCCGGGCGAGTTGGGCGAGCAGTTCGAACTCGCGCCTGGTCAGCCGGAGTTCGGTCTCCGCCCAGAAGGCCTGCCGGGTCTCCGGGTGGATCCGCAGCGGGCCGACCCGGATCAGGTCGGAGGGCTGCGGCGGGCGGCGGCGCAGCAGCGCGTGCAGCCGCAGCACCAACTCCTCCAGGGCGAACGGCTTCACCAGGTAGTCGTCCGCGCCCGCCTGCAACCCGGCGACCCGGTCGGCGAGTTCGTCCAGTGCGGAGAGCATCAGGACCGGGGTGTCGTCCGCCCGGGCCCGCAGCGTCCGGCACACCTCCGTCCCCGAGAGGCCCGGCATCCCGACGTCCAGCACCAGCACGTCCGGCGGGTCCGCGGCCAGCCGGGACAGCGCCTGCGCGCCGTCCGCCGCGACCTCGACCCGGAAGCCGCTCAGGCGCAGCCCGCGCTCCAGACTCCGCCGGATCGCCGCGTCGTCGTCCACCACCAGCACCCGCCCGGCCACCCGCCGCACCTCCGCTCAGCCCGCGCTCCCGCGGCCACGACTGTCGCACGGAGGGATGCGCGGCGGTCCGGTGGGGGTTCCGGCGGGCAGGGGGCCGGCGGTGGGGGCCTACGGTTCGTCGTGCCAGGAGAAGGCGGTGATGCGCCAGCCGTCCGGGGTGTGGGCGAACTGGAAGGTCTTGGTGCCGCCGCCCTCGTAGGGTTCGCCGTCGAGCAGGCCGGACTTGCGGTAGCGGCCGGTCCGGGAGGCTACCCGGCCGGCGATGTCGGTGCGCTCGTCGACCTCCCACTCGTGGAAGTCGGTCAACCGCCCGTCGGAGAGCAGCAGTTCGCGCGGCGCGATGAACTCCTCCACGGTGTACGCGGCGTACGAGGGGCCGGCGACCACGATGATCCCGCCGGGCAGCATCAGCCGCCGCAGCCGTCCGACATCGGCCGGGCCGCCGTGCCGGTTGTCGAACGCGTCGTAGAACTCGGTGGTGAGCCGGTCCAGTTCGGCCTTGGCGGAGGAGGTGCTCACTGACATGACCCGCACAGTAACATTGCACGCCCCCGAGGGGGAGACCTGCGGTGACAGCAGAGAACCCGGTTGCCGGTCCTTACCCGGACGGTCGAGAATCCCCGGCATGACTTCTGTGATTCGCCACGTGACCATCGACAGCCTCGACCCCTACCGCCTCGCCTCGTTCTGGTCGGACGTGCTCGGCCAGCCGCTGCACGAGGAGGACTTCCCCGGTGACCCGCAGGCGCTGATCGAGGCGGCGGGCCTGCTGTTCGTCACCGTCCCGGAGGGCAAGGAGCGCAAGAACCGGATCCACTTCGACCTCCAGCCCGAGGACCGGACCCGGGACGAGGAGGTCGAGCGGCTGCTGGCGCTGGGCGCGACGCGGGTCGCCGACCAGCGGCGGCCGGACGGCACCGGCTGGGTGGTGCTCGCGGACATCGAGGGCAACGAGTTCTGCGTGGAGCGCAGCAAGGGCGAGCGCGGGCTCTGACCACGGGCTCCGGCCGCGGGTTCCGACCGCGGTCCCCGGGCCGGGTCGGGCGGGCCGTCGGCGGGCGGGGCCGACGGCTTTTCCGTGCCCGCGTTTGACCACGTACTGTCACTATCTATGATCTCAGCGTGTTCACCTGCCCATCGTGGGGCAGGGAATCGGAATCGTGGGGGAACACATGGGGACGTCTGAGACGTACGACAGTGCCGAACAGCCAAGCCTGCGCGCGCTGTTGAAGGCGGTGACCGGTCTGGTCGGGCCGCTGCTCGAACGGACGGGCGAGATCTTCGCCGCGCACAAGGTGCCGTTCTCGCAGGCGGGCCTGCTCGCCGAACTGCACGAGCGCGGCGGGCCGCAGCGGATGGTCACGCTCGCCCAGCTGCACGGCGTGGCACCGCGGACGATGACCTCGCTGGTGGACGGCCTGGAGAAGCGCGGACTGGTCGAACGGACCACCGACCCGGCCGACCGCCGGGTCACCCTGGTCACCGTCAGCAACCGGGGCCAGGCGCTGATGCGGCGGATCGACGAGGCCAGGGACGCGTTCGCCGCCGAGGTCTTCACCCCGCTGTCGGCCGCGGACCGCTCCGCGCTGCTGGCGCTGCTCGGGAAGGCGGGGCCGGTGGTGCGCGGGGCGTGAGCGGGCCCGGGGGCGGCGCGACCGCGACCGCGCCGCCCCCGGCCGCCCGGGCGGCCCCGGGCGGCCGTCCGGAAACGGGGTGAATCCTTTCCGGCGGCCCGGCCCTCTCATGGGTACGACGCCGGACGGTCACGGACACCGCCCGGCACGGACAACCCGGAGGACACCATGGTGGTCGCGGTTCTGGTCGGTGCGGGCGCGGTGCTGCTCTGCACCTGCATGCTGGTGCTCAAGCGGAAGCGGGGGAGCCGTGGTTGAGACCCGCTGGCCCGGCGAGGAGGTGATCGCCGCCGCGCGCGGCGGCGACCGCGACTCGCTCGCCGTCCTGGTCGAGGGGGCGCACCCGAACGTCCGCCGCTTCGCGCACTCGCTGTGCGCCAGCCCCGAGGACGCGGAGGACGCCGCCCAGGAGGCGCTGATCATCCTCTACCGGCGGATCGGCATGCTGCGGGCCACCGGCGCGCTCGCCTCCTGGCTGTTCCGGATCGTCCGCAACGAGTGCCTGCGCCGGGCCCGGACGCTCCGCCCGGCCGTCGACACCGCCGGACCCGACGAGGCGCCCGGCGCGCTGGCCGACTCGGCGGAGGAGGAGGCCCTGCGACGGCTCGACGTCCGGCGGGTCACCGCCGCGATCGCCGCACTCCCCGCCGACCAGCGCCGGGTGCTGATCATGCGCGACCTGCAGGGCCTCGACGGCCGGGCCGTCGCCGACGCGCTCGGACTCAGCACCGCCGCGATGAAATCCCGGCTGCACCGGGCCCGGACCGCCGTCCGGGCCGAACTCGGCGGCCCCCCGGAGGAGGAACGGTGAACGGACGCACCGACTACGCCAGCGCCACCCTCCCCCGCCACCTGCTGCGCGGCGCCACCGGCTTCGGCGCGATCGCCGCCGGACTCGCCCTGCTGCCGGTCCTCGGCCCGCTCGCGCTGCTCCTCCTCCCCGTCGGCCTGTTCGCCCTGCGCGGCTGCCCGATGTGCTGGACGATCGGCCTGCTCCAGACCCTCTCCCGGGGCCGCCTGCAACGCGACTGCCAGGACGGCGTCTGCCGCCTGACGCCCCGGACGAAGGGAGGATGACGCCCGGCGGCCGGGCGCGGGACACCACCGCGCCGTGCCGCGCCGCGCGTTGGCGGGGGTGGTGGGCCGGGAGCCGGCGGGCGGATTGTCGGATGAGCGGGGGGATCCGCCGGGTGGGGGAACGGCCGACGGTTCTGCGTCGTCCGGACCGGGTGGTCCAGCAGACTCGTGTTGACGGGCGGCCCCCGTCCCGCCGGGTGGCCGGAGTGCGCCCGGCGATGGCACCCGAGCGGCCGGAGGACCCGCCATGAGCCCAGCCCCCGCGTACCGTCTCCCGGTCGAAGCCCCGCAGGCCCCGCAGGTCGTTCCGGCCGTCCCCGCCGGACCGTTGGACGCGTTGACCGCGCGGATCCCGGTGCCGGAGCCGCACCCGCATGCCGGGGCGCTCCGGGACGAGGCCGCGCACTGGCTGGCGGGGACTGGCCTGTTGGACCGGGAGGGGGTCGAACGGCTCCTGGAGCAGGGGCACTTGGAGCTGGCGTCGCGCTGCTGGGGTGACGTGCCGCTCGGGCCGGCGTTGCGGGCCGGGGTGCAGTGGCTGCTGCTCGGCTGGATCCTGGACGACCACTTCGACCGGCAGTGGATCGGCGACCCGTCCGACGAACCCGACCGCACCGTCCGCGAGTTGACCGCGCTGCTGGCCCCGGAGCTGGCCCCCGGGGCGGTCGCGACCGCGCCGACGACCGCGCTGGCCCGGGCGTTCCGCACCCTGTGGCAGGACAGCATCGCGCTCGCCGGTCCGGCCTGGCGGGCCCGGCAGACCGCCGACTTCCGCTGCTACCTGGAGGGTTCGCTCGACTTCCGGCGGCTGCGCGGGGCCACGCCGACCGTCCCGCAGTACCTCTCGCACCGGGAGCGGGACGGCGCGGTCCGCTGCGCCGCCGGGACGGTCGAGCTGGCGCACCGCCTCGACCTGTCCGCGCTGTTCCACGACCACCCCCAACTGGTCGACCTGCGCAACCGGTTGGACCACCTGGTCGGCTGGGCGAACGACCTCTGCTCGTACCGGGTGGAGGCCGCCGTCGGCCACGGCAACAACCTGCTGAGCGCGCTGGAGGTGCACGAGCGGCTGCCCCGGGGCGCCGCCGCCACGAAGGTCGCCGCGCTCTGCGCGGCCGAGCTCGACACCTTCGAGTTCCTGGCCGACGGCATCGCCCGCGGCTCGCACTGGCCGCCCCAGGTGCGCTGCTACGTCCGGGCGCTGGTCCGTTTCGCGCACGCCCTGCTGCACTGGACGGCGAGCACCGTCCGCTACCGCCCCGAGGCGGTCCCGCCGCCCCGCAGCGCCTGACCCGGACCGTCCGGACCCCCGCTGGCCGGAACCGGGCGGGTCGGGGCGGGCGTCCTCCGGGGCGGGCGGGCGCACGGGGTTGTCCCGCCGGACCGCCGGGCAGGAGAACGCCATGGGAATCGTCAGCTGGATCGTCCTCGGGCTCCTCGCCGGGGCCCTCGCCAAGCTCCTGCTGCCCGGGAAGGACCCGGGCGGCCTGATCGTCACCACCCTGATCGGCATCGCCGGCTCGTTCATCGGCGGCTGGCTGTCCTCGAAGATCCTGCACCGGTCGGTGGACGTGCACTTCTTCGACCTGCCGACCTGGATCTCCGCGATCGCCGGCGCCCTCGTCCTGCTCATCGCCTACCGACTGGTCTTCGGCAGGTCCCGCGACTGACTACGCCGTTGACCGGGAGCCCCGGCCGGTCCGCCCGTTCAGAGCGGCGGCAGGGGCTCCTGCGCGTCCAGCCAGCGCGCCGGGGCGGCGTCGAGGCCGGTGCGGGCCGCGACCACGCCGCCCGCGATCGCGCAGGTGGTGTCCATGTCGCCCCAGCCGGCCAGGGTCTCCCACAGCGCCTCGACCGGGTCGTCCAGGTGCCCGGCGGCCGACCAGAGCGCGAACGGGACGGTGTCCTGCGCCGAGACCAGGAACCCGGAGCCCAGTACCGTCGCGGCGTGCCGCACGCTCGTCCCCGCCGGGAAGCGGGCCGCGATCCGCAGCCCCGAGCGGACGTCGCTCTCCGGCAGCAGCTCGGCGACCCCGGCCACGAAGGCGGACCGGTCGGGCGCGGCCGCGCCCCGCGAGCGGACGGCCAGCGCGGCGGCCAGCGCCACCGCCACCGCGCCCGCCACCGCCTCCGGGTGCGCGTGGGTGGCCCCGGCGGAGCGCGCGGCCTGCTCGGCGACGACCGCCAGGTCGTCCGCGAACCAGGCGCCGAGCGGGGCGACCCGCATCGCCGCCCCGTTGCCGTGCGACCCCTGCCCGCCGAACAGCGCCGAGGTCACCGCGACGTGGTCCGCCCCGTCCTGCACCGCCCGCAGCACCCGGTGCATCGACGGCCCGTACTTCCGGTGCGGGAACGCCGTGTACTCGGCCGCGAACTCCCGGGCCAGCGCGGCCGGTTCGACCTCGCCGCGGTCCCGCAGGTGCCGGAACAGGACGAGCGCCATCGCGGTGTCGTCCGTCCAGTGCCAGGGCGCCGGGCGGACGATCCGGGCCGCGACCTCCGCCGAGGCCCGGTCGACCGGCGGGTGGAACCACCGGTCACCGAACGCGTCGCCCAGGGCCAGCCCGCGGAGGCTGTCGACGGCGGGCGGCGGGACGGGACGGACGGCGGACACCGGGGACTCCAGGGGCGGGTGGCGGCAGGTGGGAGGAGCCTCCCACTCCGGAACGGACGTCCGCCAACGGGTTTCCCGCGCGCCGACGGCCCGCCGGGGCCGGCGACGGCCGCCACCCGGAGTCGTCGCGCCGGCGTCGGGCGCCACCGGACTGGTACCAAAGGCTGATGCGCGGACACCCGATGTGACGGGGTTCGCTCGATCGTGGGCGGTTCGTGCTGCCGAAGCGCCCCCGTGGGTCCAAGGTGGGGGCAGGACGCACTCGGAAGACCGCGTCCCGCTCGCCGTGCCAGGTCCGGGCCCGTGCGCGCGCCCCGCCGGACACCGTCCGCCGGGTGCGCGCCCCCGGTCCGTCGCGACGCGCTGAGCGGCAGGCCACCTCGCAGGGAGACGAACCGATCTTCTAGGCTCGCTCATCGGTCCCCTGCCACGGTGCCCGTCCGCGCCGAGGAACGGAGACCGATGTCCCCGGGCCCCGGGCCGAGCCGGAGCCGCGGACCGAGCGAGGAGGACGCAGTGTTGCCCAGCCCGAGGTCGCACCGTACGCCGCGACCCAGCCCGACGCCGCGCAGGACCCCCCGGCCGCTCACCCCGCCGATACCGTCGAGCGTCCCACCGACCGCGCGAACCGCCCGAACCGCCGGGGGTGAACGGTGAGTCCCCATACCGTGGCCCCGGACCCGCACCCCGCCGGGGCACCCGACCCGACGACCGGCACCGCGCCCGCCAGGGCCACCACCGCGCCCGCCAGGGCCACCACCGCCTCCGCCCGGGCCACCGCCCCGCCCGCCGCGGACCCCGCCGACCCGGCGGGCGGCACCGAACCGCCCGGCACCGAACCGCCCGGCGCCGCAACGGCCCTGAACGCCACCGCCGCCCTGCCCGGCCTGCCACGCACCCTCACCACGCGGGCCCGGACCCTCGCCGCGGCCGTCCGCAAGCGCTGCGCCGACCTCGCCGGGATCGAGTCCCCGTCCGGCGACGCGGCCCGGCTCGACGCCCTCGCCGAAGAACTCGCCGCCGGCTACGCCGCCACCGGAGCCACCGCCGTCCGCCAGCACTGCGACCACGGGGACCACCTCGTCCTCGACTGGCCCGGACAGCAGGAGGACCTCCCGCACCTGCTGGTGGTCGGCCACCACGACACCGTCTGGCCCGTCGGCACCCTCGCCGACTGGCCGGTCGAGGAGCGCGACGGACGCCTCACCGGCCCCGGCGTCCTCGACATGAAGGGCGGACTCGCCCTGCTCGAAGGCGCGTTCGCGCTCCTCGCCGACCTCGGCCAGCGCCCGCACCGGCCGGTCCGGATGGTGATCGTCTCGGACGAGGAGATCGGCAGCCCCGACGGCCGCCGCCAGGTCGAACGGCACCTGCGCGGCGCCGCCGCCGTCCTCGGCCTCGAACCCGGGCACCCCGACGGCCGGCTCAAGACCGCCCGCCGCGGCTCCACCCGGGTCCGGCTCACCGTCACCGGGCGCGAGGCCCACGCCGGCAACGACGCCGCCGACGGCGTCTCCGCGATCGACGAACTCGTCGACCAGCTGATCACCGTCCGCGGCCTCACCCGCCAACCCGGCACCGAACTCAACACCGGACGCATCGACGGCGGCACCCGCGCCAACGTCATCGCCGGACACGCCGAAGCCGAACTCGGCCTGCGCTTCTCCACCACCGAGGCCCAGCGCCGCACCCTCGACACCCTCGCCCACCTGACCGCGAACCGGCCGGGCGCGGACGTCCGCACCGAAGTCCTCTCCAGCCGCCCCGCCTGGCCCGAGCGCACCGGCAACCCGCTGCTGCGCCACGTCCGCTCGCTCGCCGCCGCCCTCGGCCAGCACCTCGACGGCGCGCCCGCCGGCGGGGCCGGGGACACCAACCTGGCCGGTGCGCGGGGCCTGCCCACCCTGGACGGCCTCGGCGCGGTCGGCGCCGGACCGCACGCCCGCCACGAACACCTCCGGGTCGACCAGCTGGGCCCGCGCATCGCGCTGCTCGCCGCGCTGCTGGCCGTGCCGCTGCCGAGGCTGCGCGAGCGCTGAGGACCCGAGGGCCTGAGAGCGCGCCGAGGGCGCGCCGAGAGCTCAGGGAGGGCTCGCCGGGGGCCGGAAGCGTTCCGCCGCTTCCGGCCCCCGGCGCTCCGCCCGCCGCCCGCCGCCGCCCGGCCGTGGTTCGTTCCGCCCCCTTGCTTGTCACGGTGCTGCCGCTGTGTACAGAATGGAACCGACCGAACGGTCAGTCGGGAGGTGGGTCGTGGAGGCGCAGTTCGAAGCGGTGATCGCCGCTGACGCGCGAGTGGAGCCGCGGGACTGGATGCCGGAGGCGTACCGGGCGACGCTGGTGCGGCAGATCGCGCAGCACGCCCACTCGGAGATCATCGGCATGCAGCCGGAGGGCAACTGGCTGACCCGGGCGCCCTCGCTGCGGCGCAAGGCGATCCTGCTGGCCAAGGCGCAGGACGAGGCCGGGCACGGGCTGTACCTGTACGCGGCGGCGGAGACCCTCGGGGTCGACCGGGCCGAGCTGACCGAGAAGCTGATCGACGGCCGGCAGAAGTACTCCTCGATCTTCAACTACCCGACGCTGACCTTCGCCGACGTCGGCGTGATCGGCTGGCTGGTGGACGGCGCCGCGATCTGCAACCAGGTGCCGCTGTGCCGGTGCAGCTACGGGCCGTACGCCCGGGCGATGGTCCGCATCTGCAAGGAGGAGTCCTTCCACCAGCGGCAGGGCTACGAGCTGCTGATGACCCTGATGGCCGGGACGGACGCCCAGCGCGCGATGGTGCAGGACGCGGTGGACCGCTGGTGGTGGCCCTCGCTGATGATGTTCGGCCCGCCGGACGGGGCCTCGCCGAACAGCGAGCGGTCGATGGCCTGGCGGATCAAGCGGCACAGCAACGACGAACTGCGCCGGCGCTTCGTCGACATGACCGTCCCGCAGGCGCGGCACCTCGGCGTGACGCTGCCCGACCCGGACCTGGCCTGGAACGAGGAGCGCGGCGGCTGGGACTTCGGCGAGCCCGACTGGTCGGAGCTCCAGCAGGTGATCAAGGGCAACGGCCCGTGCAACGCGCAGCGGATCGCCCGGCGGCGGGCGGCCCACGAGGACGGCGCCTGGGTGCGCGCGGCGGCCACCGCTCACGCGGCCAAGCGGGCCGAGCGGGCTGAGCAGGTTGAGGGATCTGTGGGAGAAGGGAGTTCGGGATGAGCGGGGAGCGGGCCTCCTGGCCGCTGTACGAGGTGTTCGTGCGGCCCCGGCGCGGGCTGAACCACGTGCACGTGGGGTCGCTGCACGCGGCGGACGACAAGATGGCGCTGCTCGCGGCGCGCGACCTGTACACCCGGCGCAACGAGGGGGTGAGCCTGTGGGTGGTCCGCTCGGACGCGATCACCGCGTCCAGCCCGGACGAGCAGGACCCGTTCTTCGCGCCGAGCGGTGACAAGGTCTACCGGCACCCGACGTTCTACCCGATCCCCGAGGACGTCCCGCACATCTGACACCACGTCAGGAACCGAGCAGGGAAGGCGACATGAGCGACGACCACGTGTACCTCTCGCTGGCCGAGACCGGGCACGAGCCGGACGGCGAGGCCCGCTGGGCGTACGGCACGGGGTTCACCGATCCGCTGCTCGGCGTGGACGCCGCGCCGCCCGCCGGGGTCGACCCGGCCGACCTCGCCGCGTACTGCCTGATGCTGGGCGACGACGCGCTGGTGCTCTCCCAGCGGCTGATCCAGTGGATCACCCGGGCACCGGAGTTGGAGGAGGAGGTGGCGCTCGCCAACCTCGGACTCGACCTGCTCGGCCAGGCCCGCCGACTGCTCACCCGGGCCGGGCAGCTCGACGGCAGCGGCCGCGACGAGGACGAACTCGCCTACTGGCGCGAGGAGTCCGACTACCGCAACGTGCGACTGGTCGAACTGGAGAACGGCGACTTCGCGCAGTGCGTGGTGCGGCTGCTGCTGTTCGCCACCGCCCGCGAGGAGCTGTACCGGCGGCTGGTCGGCCACGCCGACCCGGTGCTGTCGGCCGTCGCGGCCCTCGGCGTCAAGGAGTTGGCCTACCACCGGGAGTACGCCGGCTCCTGGACGGTCCGGCTCGGCGACGGCACCGAGGAGTCGCACCGCCGGACGCGGGACGCGCTGGACGCGCTCTGGCCGTGGCTGGACGAGCTGTTCACCCCGCACGAGGTCGAACTCCGGCTCGGCGTCGACCCGTCGGAGCTGCGCGAACCCGTGCACGCCGCGCTGGCGGCGGTGTTGACCGAGGCCACGCTGCCCGTCCCCGACCTCCCCGGCCGGGCGTACGTGGACGGGCGGGCCGGCCGGCACGGCGTGCACACCGAGGCGCTGGGGCCGCTGCTCGCCGAGCTGCAGGTGCTGGCCCGGGCGCACCCGGGGGCGACGTGGTGAGCGGCGTCCTGGAGCGGGCCCGGGAGGTCGCCGCCGCCGTGCCCGACCCCGAACTCCCCATGCTCACGCTGGCGGACCTCGGCGTGCTGGTCGGCGTCGAGGAGTCGGACGGGACGGTCACCGCCTGGCTGACGCCCACCTACTCCGGCTGCCCGGCCGTCGCCGAGATGGCCGCCGACGTGGCCCGCCGGCTGCGCGCCGCCGGCTTCGCCGACGTCGAGGTGCGGCTGCGGATCGACCCGCCGTGGTCCAGCGACCGGATCAGCGCCGAGGGCCGCCGCAAGCTCGCCGAGGCGGGCATCGCGCCGCCCGCCCCCGGCGGGCTCCTCCGGCTCGGCCCGACCAGGCGGGTGGTGGCCTGCCCGCAGTGCGGCTCCGAGGACACCGAGGAACTCTCCCGGTTCGGCTCCACCGCCTGCAAGTCGCTGTGGCGGTGCCGCAGTTGCCGCGAACCCTTCGACCGGATCAAGGAGATCTGATGGCCGTCCACCGCCCGCGGTTCCATCCGCTGCCGATCGGCGCCCTGGAACGGCTCTGCGAGGACGCCGTCGCCGTCACCTTCGACGTCCCCGCCGACCTGGCCGCCGATTTCGCCTTCCGCCCCGGCCAGAGCCTCACCCTGCGCCGGATCGTCGACGGCGCCGACGAACGCCGCTCCTACTCGCTCTGCTCCCCGGTCGGCGGCCCGCTGCGGATCGCCGTCCGCGAGGTGCCCGGCGGGCTGTTCTCGCACTGGCTGGTCAGTGAGGCGGAGGCCGGCGAGAGCGTCGAAGTCCTGCCCCCGGCGGGCGCGTTCGCCGCCGACCCGGCCGAACCCGGCGAGCACGTGCTGATCGCGGCCGGCTCCGGCATCACCCCGATGCTCTCCATCGCCGCCTCCGTACTGGCCGGCCACCCCGCGTCCCGGGTCACCCTGCTGTACGGCAACCGCCGCAGCGACACCGTGATGTTCGCCGACGAGCTCGCCGACCTCAAGGACCGGTACCTGGACCGCTTCCAGCTCGTCCACGTGCTCTCCCGGGAGAGCCGCGACGCCGAACTCCTCAGCGGCCGGCTCGACCCCGAACGGGTCGCCGCGCTGCTCGGCGCGCTGGTCGACGCCCCCGCCGTCGACCACTGGTGGCTGTGCGGCCCGTACGGGATGGTCGTCGGGACGAAGCAGCTGCTGGCCGAACTCGGCGTCCCCGCCGGGCGGGTGCACCAGGAGCTGTTCCACGCCGACGACGAGCGACCCGAGGAACGCCACCCCGAACCCGAGCCGGACGCCGCCGCCAGCGAGGTCACCCTCGTCCTCGACGGCCGGGCCAGCACCCTGGCGCTGCCCCGCGACCGCTCCATCCTGGACGGCGCCCAACGCGCCCGCCCCGACCTGCCGTTCGCCTGCAAGGGCGGCGTCTGCGGCACCTGCCGGGCCCTGGTGTGCGACGGCAAGGTCGAGATGCGGCGCAACTTCGCCTTGGAGGAGGCCGAGTTGGCGGCCGGCTACGTCCTCACCTGCCAGGCCCGGCCGGTCTCCGACCGGGTCACCGTCGACTACGACCGCTGACGGGTCAGCGGGCGGCCGCCGCGTCGATCAGGGTGGCCAGCTCGGCGGGGCGGGTGAACATCGGCCAGTGCCCGGAGTCCAGGTCGACGAACTCGACCCGCTCCATCCGGGACACCTCCGGCGCCGCGCCCTGCGCGATCCACCCGCGCACCTCCTCCGGCCGGGCCTCGGCGCAGACCATCGTCACCGGCACCCCGAACCGCCGCTCGTCCGCCAGCCGGACCGGCGCCTGCGCGACCCCCGCCGGGACGGGCACCGCCGCCGCCTCGATCCGGGCCCGCCACGCCGCGTCCAGGTCCGCGCTGGTCGACCCCTCGAACGGCTTCCAGCCCGGGAACGGCACCAGACCGTCCCGCACCGGGAACCGGCTCGCGTACGGCAGCCCGTCCTGGTACGGGAACCCGTCCACCAGCACCAGCCCCGCCACCTCGTCCGGCCGGGCGTCCACCGCCATCCACCCCAGCGAGCACGCCGCCGAGTGCGCCACCAGCAGCGGCGCCCCGTCCGCGGCGTCGACCGCCGCGAGCACCGCCGCGAGCTGCTCCTCCAGCGTCGCCGTGCCGCGGCCGTCGCCCTGCCCCGGCAGGGTCAGCGGCACCGGGTGGTGGCCGCGCGCGGCGAGGGCGGGGACGACGGCGTCCCAGGCGGTGCCGTCCAGCCAGAGGCCGCCGATCAACAGGACGTCCATGAGGGGACTCCTCTTCTCCGTGCGAGAGGGCCGCGAGCGGCCCGTTCGAGCAGGTCGGTGCCCATGCTAGGAGGGGTTCAGGACGATCGGCTTCCGGAATGCGGGCGGGCTCCGCGGCGGCGGGCGTCTTCTACGCTGGCCGGTGTGGCGAGTACTGGGAGCAGCCCCACCGCGCGGGCGCTGCGGGCGTTGGAGATCCTGCGGGACCGGCCCGGGACGACCTCGGAGCAGCTGGCGGAGCGGCTGGGGGTGACGGACCGGGCGGCGCGGCGCTACGTGGCGATCCTGCGGGAGGCCGGCGTGCCGGTGGAGTCGGAGCGGGGGCCGTACGGCGGGTACCGGCTGGGGCGCGGGGCGCGGCTGGCGCCCGTCTCGTTCACCCAGGAGGAGGCGCTCGGGCTGGTCATGGCGGTGCTGGACGGGCGGCCCGCCGCGACCGACCCGGACGACCTGGTCGGCTCGGCACTCGGCAAGGTGGTGCGGGCCCTGCCGGAGGCGATCGGGCGGCAGGCGGCGGCCCTGCGCGCGCACGCCGCCGCCGCACCCGACCCGTACCCCGCCCACCCCGACCCGGCGGTGGCCAGCACGCTGGTGGAGGCGATCGCGGCCCGCCGGCGGGCGGTGATCGCCCACCGGGGCAGCGACGGCGGCCCGGAGTGGCGGGCGGAGGTCGATCCGTGGGCGGTGGTGGTGCGCCGGGGCCGCTGGTACCTGCTGTGCCACTCGCACCGGGCCGACGCCACTCGCACCTACCGGATCGACCGGATCCGCTCCGCCGAGCACACCGGCACGCCGTTCGCCCCGCCGGAGGACCTCGACCCCGTCGCCGTACTGGAGCGGCACCTCGGCAGCGGCTGGGCGTTCCGCACCCGGGTGCTGTTCGACGCCCCGATCGAGCGGGTCGCGCCCTGGGTCGGCCCGACCATGGGACGCCTCCACCCCGACGGCGAACGCTGCGTCCTGGAGGGCAGCACCCGCAACCCCGCGATGTACGCGGGCGAGTGGCTGGCCGCCGTCCCGTTCCCGTTCCGGGTCCTGGACGGCCCCGAACTGCGGACCGCGGTCGCCGACCTGGCCGCCAGGTTCGCCACGGCGGCCTCGACGCCGCACTGAGCCGGGCCCCGGCCGCGCCCTTCCGGCGACGCCGGGGACGGCACCGGAGCCTCAGACCACCGCGGGCCGGGCCGGCGCGCCCAGCAGGCGGACCACCTCGTTGACGGCGGCGCGGCCCGCGCGGTTGGCGCCGACGGTGGAGGCGGACGGGCCGTAGCCGAGCAGGTGGATCCGGGGGTCGTCGGCGACCCGGGTGCCGTCCATCCGGATGCCGCCGCCGGCGGTGCGCAGGCCGAGCGGGGCGAGGTGGCTGAGCTCCGCGCGGAAGCCGGTCGCCCAGACGATCGCGTCGACGGGCAGCTCCTCGTCGCCCCAGGCGACCCCGCGCTCGGTGAGGCGGTCGAACATCGGGCGGCGGCGCAGCACGCCGAGCTCCTCGGCCCGGCGGTAGGCGACGCTCGGGCCCAGGCCGGTCACCGAGACGACGCTGCGCACCGGCAGGCCGGCCCGCACCCGCTCGTCCACCCTGGCGACCACCTCGCGGCCGAACTCCTCGGTGAACGGCCCCTGGTGGACCACCGGCGGGGTGCGGGTCACCCACACCGTCTCGGCGACGGCGCCGAGTTCGGAGAGCACCTGGACCGCCGAGGCGCCGCCGCCCACCACGACCACCCGCTGCCCGGCGAACCCGGCCGGGCCCCGGTAGTCGGCGTAGTGCAGCTGCCGCCCGGCGAAGTGGCCGGGGTAGCGGGGGAGGAAGGGCCGGGTCCAGGTGCCGGTGGCGTTGAGCAGGGCGCGCGTGGCCCAGCGCCCGGCGTCGGTCTCCACCAGCAGCCGCCCGTCCGTCCCCTCCCGCACGGCGAGCACCCGCACCGGCCGCAGCACCGGCAGCGCGTGCCGCGCCTCGTACGCGGCGAAGTAGCCGGGGACGGCGACCCGGGCCTCGGTGGCCGGGTCGGTGGCGGGCAGCTCGAAGTCCGGCAGGTCGTGGAAGCCGTGCACGGTCGCCATGGTGAGGGAGGGGGAGCGGTGCGCCCAGGCGCCGCCGGGGGCGTCGTCCGCGTCGAGCACCACGAAGCCGGTGTGCGGGGCGAAGCCGCGGCGGCGCAGGTGGTAGGCGGCGGACAGGCCGGCCTGGCCCGCGCCGATCACCAGCGCGTCCACCTCGCGGACCGGACCCGCCGCCGGACCCGCCGCCGTGTCCGCCACCGGGCCCTCCATGGTGCTTGCACGCTCAACAGTCACACCGGTGAAACATCGGGGCGGGGGCGGGTGTTCCCCGCCACCGGCCCCGGCAGCAGGGCGCGGGTCGCGGCGGCCAGCCGGTCCGGGCCGTCCGGGCACAGGTCGAGGAACAGCCGCGGCTCGGTCAGCTCCAGCTCGATCAGCGCGGGCGCGCCGTCGGCCAGCCGGACCAGGTCGACCCGGGCGTACAGCAACTCGCCCGGCTCCGCCGCCGCCGCCAGCACCCGCCCGGCGAGCGCCAGCTGGTCGGCCGCCGGCTCGCGCGCGACGTCCGCGAAGCCGCCGCCCAGCATCGGGCCCCGGCGCACCGCGTGGCTGAACTCCCCGCCCAGGTACAGCAGCGAGGTCTCGCCCTCGTCCTCCACCATCGCCAGGTACGGCTGCACCATCGCCGTCCGCCCGGCCGCCGTCAGCGCGGCGACCCGCGCCAGCGCCTCGGCCCGGTCGGTGGTGCGGACGGTGTCGCGCGCGCCGGAGGAGACCGTCGGCTTCACCACCAGCTCCGGCCAGTCGGCCGCCGCGACGGCGTCCAGCGGGTCGCCCGGAGCCACCCAGAGCGTCGGCACCACCGGCAGCCCGGCGGCGGCCAGGCCGCGCAGGTACGTCTTGTCGGTGTTCCGCTCCAGCACCCGCGCCGGGTTGGCCAGCCGGGTCAGCGCGGAGACCCGCCGCGTCCAGGCCAGGAACTCCGCGCGGTACAGGATGTAGTCCCACACGCTGCGCACCAGCACCAGGTCATAGTCCGCCCAGTCGACCGCCGGGTCGTTCCAGAACACCGCCTCCGCCCTCACCCCGAGCCGGGCGAACGCCGCCAGCACCGGCATCGCCTCGACGTCCTCCACGCCGCGGCAGGTGGCGTACGCGACCCGCGCGGGACGGGGGACGGGCGGCTGCGGGGCGGTGCTCACGGTGGCTCCAGGCGTCGGGGCGGATCAGGGGGTGCGTGCTGCGCTGCGAGCCTCCAACGCGCCCCTGACCAGTGTCAATCGGTTTGGCGGACGGTCTGACGAAATGATCGATCCCGGGCCGCCGACCCCCGCCTCCGTCTCCGGCCCCGGCCGCCGTTCCGCCTCTGCCCCCGGCCGCCGCCGCGTCCTCCCCGGCTGCCTGAGGGCGCCGCGCCTGATTTCTCCGCCCGGCCTCCGGCTATTCCCGGAAAAGCCCATCCGATCGAAGGAATTGAGTCCCCGTCGGCCCCGGCGGAACTGTCAGTGGCGGGCCGTAGTGTGGGAACAACGCTGGAGGGGACGCCGGGAATGGCGTCGCGAGGGGCGTTGGAAAAGGGGCGCAATCATGTCCGCGAACATCTCCGCGAACCGCATTCACCACAAGGTCAACCACGTTTCCCTGGTGGTCGACAAATCCGGTTCGATGCAGCGCCACGAGGCGCAGCTGATCCGCGTGGTGGACGAATTCGTGAAGGGCCTCCAGGAGGAGTCCGACCGCCTCGGCCACGAGACCCGGATCAGCCTCTACGCCTTCGACCACGAGGTGCACAACCTCGTGTGGGACATGGACGTCAAGCACCTGCCCTCGCTCAGGGGCCTCTACGCGGTCGACAACGGCGCGACGGCGCTGATCGAGGCGGCGGTGAAGTCCGTCGACGACCTGAAGCACATCTGGGAGGGGTACGGCGAGCACTCCTTCCTCCAGGTCGTCGTCACCGACGGCGAGGAGAACGCCTCCGGCCACTCCGAGCACGGCCGGATGCACGCCCGGATGAAGAAGGACGAGGGCAAGGCCGTCCTGCGCGGCTGGATGGACCGGATCCGCGGTGCCATGGCCGACCTCCCCGAGCACTGGACGTCGGCGATCCTGGTGCCCAACTCGCTGGCCAAGCGCACCGCCCAGGAGTACGGCTTCCCCGCCGGCAACATCGCGATCTGGGACGCCGACTCCAGCGGCGGCGTCGAGGAGGCCATCGACACCGTCAAGACCGCCGCCACCACCTTCCTGCGCGGCCGCGAGAAGGGCGTGCGCGGCACCCGGACGCTGTTCGCGATGGGCCAGGACCTCAGCGCGGACCAGGTCGGGGCCAGCCTCGAAGCGCTGCCGGCCGACACGTACGCCCTCGTCCCGGTCGACCGGCAGGCGGCGCTGCGCGAGTTCGTCACCGGCTCCGGGCACCCGTACAAGACGGGCTGCTCGTACTACGAGCTGACCAAGCGGGAGAAGATCCAGGCGGCCAAGCGGCTCGCTGTCGCCGAGAAGGACCCGGTCACCGGCGAGCTGACCGGCCGGGTGTTCTCCGGCCCGGCGGCCCGGGGCCTGCTCGGCCTGCCCGCCGCGGAGACCACCGTGAAGCCCGGCGACAACCCGGCGTACACCGTCTTCGTCCAGTCGACCTCGGTCAACCGGAAGCTGCTGCCCGGCACCCGGCTGCTCGTCATGCTGTAGCCGCCCCGCCCCACCCCGCCCGGCGGACGGCCCCGGAGCCCACCGCTCCGGGGCCGTCGCCGGCGTTCCAACCGACCGGTTTCCGACGTTCCGGCCGGGACGGGTTCAGCCGATCGGTTCGATGACGGCGGCCGTGCCGTACGCGCAGACCTCGGTGCCGACGTCCGCCGCCTCGGTGACGTCGAAGCGCATCATCAGCACCGCGTTGCCGCCCCGGGCCCTGGTCTGCTCGACCAGGCGTTCCATCGCCTGGTTCCGGGTCTCGACGAGGGTCTTCGTCAGACCCTTGAGTTCGCCGCCCATCAAGGACTTCAGGCCCGCGCCGATCTGCGAACCGATGTGCCGGGAGCGCACCGTCAGTCCGAACACCTCGCCGATCACCCGGACCACCCGGTGTCCCGGGACGTCGTTCGTGGTCACCACCAGCACACCGTCGGCCGGGTCCTGCCCGCCGCCGAAATCGTTCAGTTCGCTCATGCCCCCAGCCTCCCGCCCGACCCGGCCCGTCGGCCACCCCGGCGCGCCGGGCGGACGCGTTCCGCGCCCGCGCTCCACCACCGCCGGACACCGGATCGAGAGAGCTGATGGACACCGGGCACCGGGTTTGTCAACCTTGTCGCATGGGCGAGCGAAACGATCAACCACAGGGGCCGCACGCGGCGGAGGAGTCCGGCGCGCAGGAGATCGAGGCCACGGTGGTGCTGGGCCTGCGGATCACCGACTGGCCGGCCTTGCGGGCCGCCGCACGGGCCGCCGTCGAGGAACTCGACTTCGACGGCATCGACCCCGAGGGCCAGCGCGCCCAACTCCTCCGCGAAGTCGCCGAGGACCCCAACGCGGCCCTCGGCGCCCTGCTCCACCCCGACCGCCTGGTCGCCACCCTGCCCGGCATCGAAGCGCTCGGCGGCACCCTGGAGATCAGCGTCACCGACGACTTCGCCCCCGACTTCGCCGAGCTCTTCCCGCTCGACGACGACGGCGACACCGGCGACTGGACGCTCACCCCGCGCACCGCCTGCCTCCTGCACACCCAGCTGATCAGCCTCTCCGACGCCGCCTACGAGGACCTCGACGACCACGGCGACGACCCCGTCACCGTCGCCGACGAAGGCGACTGGACGGTCTTCGGCCGGCTCCCGCAGCGCACCTGGAACCTGCACCGGGGCTGGCGGCGCGCCTTCGCCCGGGCCTTCGACGACCTCGCCGACGACCTCGCCACCGGCGAGTGGCCGCTGCCCCGCTGCCCCGCCGAGGACGTCGCGCTGCGCCTCGCCCTGGCCGACGCCCGCGCCCTGCTCGGCGCCCAGCCCGAGTCCGTCGCCGACATGATGGGCGACCTGCCCGCCGACCTGTACGACTACGACTGGGACGGCTGCGCCGACGAACTGTTCGGCGTCTACGGCCCCGACGAGGAGGACGGCGACCTCGACGCGGGCCAGCGGATCGACCGGCTCCTCGCCGCCACCCACCCCGAGGGCTGGTTCCTCGGCTACGAGGACGCCGAGGAGCGCGACCCGGGCCGGGGCTACCGCCGCTGAACTGGCATCCTGAACGGGTGAGCTCACCCTTCGACCTCCCCGCCCAGCCGCCCGCCGCCGACGCGCCCGCCCCCGCCGTGGGCGGGCACGCCGAGGACCGCGACACCCGCCCGCAGTACGTGCTGCCGCTGGTGGTCCGGCTGGAGCGGGCCGACCCGCCCGCCCGCACCGACGCGCTGGAGACCTCCGCCCGCGCCGTCCTCACCCTGCTCGCCGACCCCCGGACCACCGGCCCGGACGGCGAGTGGACCGAGCGGGTCGCCGCCTGGGAGGACGCCCGGATCCGCAAGGTGGTCCGGCGCGCCCGCGGCGGCGAGTGGCGCAAGGCCGCCGAACTCCCCGGCATCACCGTCACCGGCCCGGGCGGCGCCGAGGTCCGGGTGTTCCCGCCGATCCCGCTGGACGGCTGGCCCAGGGAACTCGCCAAGCTCCAGGTCTCCGGCACCGACCTCGACGACCCCGAGCCCCCGGCCCCCGCCGCCGACGGCGTCCCCGTCCTCTGGCTCAACCCCGCACTCGAGATGAGCGCCGGCAAGACCATGGCCCAGACCGGCCACGCCGCCCAACTCGCCTGGTGGGAACTGGACGCCCCCGAGCGCGCCGCGTGGGCCGCCGCCGGCTTCCCCCTCGCCGTCCGCACCGCCTCCGCCACCGCCTGGCCCGCCCTCACCGACGGCCGCCTCCCGGTCGTCCGCGACGCCGGCTTCACCGAGATCGCCCCCGGCAGCGCCACCGTCGTCGCCGACCACCCGGCGCTGCGCCTCCGGCACCCGTGAGCGCACCGGCCCGGCCCCGCGGCCGGGTCGGCTCCGCAGTCCGTCCGCCCGCCGGACGGGAATGGCTGAAAAAGTTTTCAGGAAGTTGCGCAAGATCTTGGTGGTGAAGGACGCTTCCGGCATGACGAACACGACCGCCCTTCGCCGCAGGTCCCGCTCCTTCACCGCCGTCGCCGCCGTCGCCGTGGTCGGCGCCGCCGGCGTGCTCGTCCCGGCGGCGACCGCCTCGGCCGCCGCGGAGGACGCCCCCGCGCCGTCGTGCGTGGAGTACTACGCGAGCTGGCGCTACACCGACGTCCACAACGGCTGCTCCGGCGCCGAGGCCGTCGCCGTCCGGTACCAGGACGGCACGGTCTCGCCGTGCCAGGTCGTCCAGGCCGACGGCTGGATGACCTACGCGGGCTACGGCACCACCATGAACCACGTGACCGGCCTGCTCGCCTGCGACCCGGCCGCCACCCCGACCGTCCAGGGCTGACCGGGGCGGCCCGCTCGCAGAAAAAGCTTGCAGAGTTTTGCGAAAGCATTGCCACGCCTTGCGTGCGCGTGCTGGGATTCGGCCGTTCCGTCCGACGAGCCACCCCGACAGGAGTCACCGTGCGACGTGCCGGCCCGCCCGCCGTCCTCGCGCTCGCGGTCGCCCTCGTGCTGACCGCCTGCGGCCCCGCCACCACCCCGGCGGAACGCACCGCCGCGCCCACCCTCACCCTCACCTGGTGGGACACCTCCGACCCGGTGACCGAAGGCCCGACCTTCCGCACGCTGGCGCACGACTTCGAGGAGGTCAACCCGGGCGTCAGGGTGGAGTACGTCAGCGTGCCGTTCACCGAGGCGCGCGCCCGGTTCGAGGCCGCGAGCGGCGAGGACGCGCCGGACGTGCTCCGGGCCGACGTCGGCTGGACGGCCGGACTGGCGCGGGCGGGCCGCCTGCTCCCGCTGGACGGGACCGAGGCCGCGGCGGACGTCGCCGCGTTCGAACCCCGGCTGATCGAGCAGGCCCGCTACGAGGGGCGGCTGTACGCCGTGCCGCAGTCCACCGACATCCTCGCGCTGCTGTACAACAAGCGGCTGTTCGCCGCGGCGGGCATCTCCGGGCCGCCCGCCACCTGGTCCGACCTCAGGGCCGCGGCCGCGGCGGTCAAGGCGCGGACGGGTGCCGACGGCTTCGCCCTGCACGTCCAGGGGTACTACGCGATGCCGTTCCTGTACGGCGAGGACGTGGACCTGGTCGACGTCCCCGACCGGACGATCACCGTCAACTCCCCGGCCGCGGTCAAGGCGGTCAGCGGGCTGAAGGCACTGGTCTCCGCCCCCGGCGTGACCAGGGACGACGGCACCGACCAGGGCCACGCCGCGCTGCTCGCGGCGTTCTCGGCCGGCCGGGTCGCCGCCGTCGTCGAGGGACCGTGGGAGAACGCCGAACTCGCCCGCGGCGCGGCGTTCGACGACCCGGGCAACCTCGGGATCGCGCCCGTGCCGGCCGGCGGCTCCGGCCGGGCGGGCTCGCCGCTCGGCGGCCACAACCTCGTCGTCTCCGCCGCCTCCGATGCCGAACACCGGGCGGCCGCCGCGAAGTTCATCGCCTTCATCACCTCGGCCAACGCCCAGACCTGGACCGCGGTGCGCAACTCGACGCTGCCCACCCGGCCCGACGCCACCACCTCCTACGTGGAGGCCAACCCCGGCGTGACCGGCTTCCGCAACGCGCTGTCGGTCGGTCGGCCCCGGGCCGCCCTCGCCGAGTACGGTTCGCTGTACGACCCGTTCGGTGCCGAGCTGGTGAACATCCTCGACGGTCGGGAGGGCGTCAAGGCCGGCCTGGACCGCGCCGCCGAACAGGCCCGCCGGCTCCTGCCCGACTACCACTCCTGAGGGGCCGTCCGGCGCCGGTCCGGGCCGCCGCGGGCGGTGGCCGCTTCAGCTGTTGGCGCCGGCGTGGGCCCGGCGGCCCCCGGTGGCGGGGCCGTGCCAGTCCAGGCACACCACGGTGGCGTCGTCCTGGAGCCTGCCGTCGCAGGCGTCGGTGACGGCCGCCACCAGGGTGCGCACCACCTCGCGCGGGTGGTCGCCGGCGGTGGCGGCCAGGATGGCGGGCAGGTCCACGGACTTCGCGCGGCGCTCCTGCATCCCGTCGGTGTGGAGCAGCAGCCGGTCACCGGGCCGCAGGTCGATGTCCTGCACCTCGTACCGGCCCTGCCCGGGGACGCCGAAGGGCAGGTCGGCGTGCAGGGCGACTTCCTCGACGGCGCCCCCGCGCAGCCTCAGCGGACGCGGGTGGCCGGCGTTCACCAGCTGCGCCCCGCTTCCGTCCAGGGGGATCCGCAGGAGCTGGCCGGTGGCCAGGATCCCGGGCTTCCGTTCGAGGAGGGCGCGGTGCGCCTGCTCGGCCTGCTCGACCAGGGGGGCCGAGCCGCGGCGGGCGCCCCGGGAGGCGTTGACGAGGAGGGTGGCGATGAGCGCGGCGTTGAGGTCGTGGCCCATGGCGTCGGTCAGCGACAGGTGCAGCGTCTCGCGGTCCAGGGCGTAGTCGTAGGTGTCCCCGGCGACGCTCTCGGCGGGCACCAGGGCGCAGGCCAGGGTGAACTGGGCGGCCTCGCAGCTGGGGGCGTCGGGCAGGAGCTGGCGCTGGATCTCGGCGGCCAGGCTGACCGGGGCGGTGCGCTGGGCCCAGTGGTAGAGGTCGGTGAAGCGGCGGTCGGTGACCACGATGTAGGCGAGGGCGTGGGCGGCCTGCTCCACCTGCTCCAGCGTGTCCCCGGTGATCCGGGCGTCCGGGGGGAGGGACAGCTCCAGGAAGCCGATGGCGTCGCCGCGGTTGGTGACGGGGGCGATCACGCGGTGCCCGTGCCCGTCGGCGTCGTCCGGGGCGCGGACCAGGCGCTGGGTGCGCAGGACCTCCTCGTAGAGGCTGCCGTCGAGCCGGATCCGTTCGGCACCGTGCCCGTCCAGGGTGGTGGCGTCCTCCGCCACCCGCATCACGCTCTGGCCGACCAGGTCGAGGAACAGGAAGGAGACGTACCGCGCGCCGAACCGCTCGCGCAGCTCGTGCGCCACCACGTCCAGGGAGTCGACCGGTGCCGCCGCCTCGGCCGCCGCGAGCACGTCTCCCAGGACCATTCGCTCCCGCGCCACGCCAGCCTCCTCGGAGATCCACAGGGTTCCCACGTTCCCCCGATCGCCCGGGGAATTCCAGCTTCCCGCAGCGCGGCGCCGTCCGCCCGCGCCCCCGCCCCCCGCCCGGCCGCCGTTCAGTCCGTCGTTCAGTCCGCCCGGAGCTCGGCGCGGGCCAGGGCCGTCACCGACAGCAGCAGCACCGCCGTGCCCGACAGGGCCGCCGGGGTGAGCGGTTCGTCCAGCACGGCGGCCGCGATCGCGGTGGCGGCGACCGGTTCGATCAGCGCGACCACCGAGGCCGTCGCGGCCCGGATCACCGCCGCGCCCGCGAAGTACAGCGCGTACGCGAGGGCGGTCGGCACGGTCGCCAGGTAGCCGAGCAGCAGCAGGGTCGAGGGCAGCGCGCCGGTGGCCGGCAGCGGGCCCTCGGCCAGCGCGAACGGGAACAGGCAGACCGCGCACACCCCGAACGACCACAGCGTGGTGGCCGCCGGGTCGTCGGCGGTGCCGGTGCGGGCGGCCCGGTGGCGGGTGGCCACGGTGATCGCCGCGTAGCCCGCCGCCGAGGCCAGGGCCCAGGCCAGGCCCGCCGGTTCGAACCCGGCCGGGTCGTCCGCGCCGCCGAGCACCAGCACGCCCAGCCCGAGCACCGCCCCGACCACCGCCGCCAGCCCGGCCGCGCCCAGCCGTTCACCCGTCAGCAGCCGCCCGCCGAACGCCACCAGCACCGGGGCGGAACCGAGCGTCACCACGGTCGCCACCGCCAGCCCGGCGTCCCGGACGGCCAGGAAGTACGCGGCCTGGAACAGCGTCAGCCCCAGCCCATTCAGCAGGACCCGGCCCACCGCCGGGCGCGGCGCCGGGCGGCCCCGGCCGGTGAACGGGCGCAGCGCCAGCAGCACCGCCGCGCCGCCCAGCGAACGCCAGAACGTCAACGCGAGCGGCCCCAGGCCGCTGTGTCGGAACAGCAGCGCCGCCGCCGCTCCGGCGGTGCCCCAGGCGGTGGCGGCCAGGGCGACGTACAGCAGGCCCCGCCGCGCGGGCAGGGCGGAGGAAGGGAAGAGGGACAACGCGGGACTCCCGGAAAGCCGTGATGGTCGGTGGGCCACGGAAGCGGGCAGCACCGACCGGCCCGGGACAACCGCCCGCACTGGGGGGCGGGCCCGGGCGGGCTCAGGAAGTGGCCGGCCGCCCGCTCAGCGAGCGGGAGGGGGCAGGACGCCGCGATGCACGCCGCCACTGTACGGGACGGCGCGCCACGGGGGGCGGGCCCTCAGGCCGGGTAGGCGTGGGTCTGGGTGGCCTTGACGGCGGCCCAGACCCGGGTGCCCGGGCTGAGGTCGAGGTCGGCGGCGGCGGTGGGGGTGAGGTCGGCGGCGAGGGGGAGCGGGCCGGTGAGGTCGACGCGGAAGCGGTCGCCGTGCAGGTCGAGGCCGGCGACGGTGCAGGGGAAGAGGTTGCGGGCGCTGGTCTCGGGGCGGTGGCGGTGCAGGGTGACCGCGTCGGGCGGGAAGGCGACGAACGCGGGGCCGGTCAGCTCCTCGTCGGTGGCCAGCACCTGGCCCTCGGGCAGGGTGACCCTCCGGCCGTCGGCGGTGCCCTGGTAGAGGTTGAGGCCGACCAGCCGGGCGATGTAGTCGGTGCGCGGGTGCCGGGCGACCTCGGCCGGGCGGCCGCTCTGCACGACCCGGCCGCCCTCGATGACGACGAGGCGGTCGGCGAGCACCATGGCGTCCAGCGGGTCGTGCGTGACCAGCACCGCGACGGCCTCGAACTCGGCGAGGTGGCGCCGCAGTTCGGCCCGCACGTCGAGCCGGGTGCGGGCGTCCAGCGCGGCCAGCGGCTCGTCCAGCAGCAGCAGCCGGGGCCGGACGGCCAGCGCCCGGGCCAGGGCGACGCGCTGGGCCTGGCCCCCGGAGAGCTTCGCGGGGCGGCGGCCGGCGTGCTCGGCCAGGCCCATCCGCTCCAGCCAGGGCAGCGCCTCGGCCCGGGCGGCGGCCCGGCGCAGGCCGCGGGAGCGCGGCCCGAAGGCGACGTTGTCGAGCGCGGACAGGTGCGGGAAGAGCAGGTAGTCCTGGAAGACCACGCCGATCGGCCGCTGCTCGGCGGGCCGGAACACGCCGTCCGCGGGGGAGTCCAGCGGGGTGCCGTCCAGCCGCAGGTGGCCGCCGGTGAGCGGCAGCAGTCCGGCCAGCGCGCGCAGCGCCGTCGACTTGCCGGCGCCGTTCGGGCCGAGCAGCGCCAGCACCTCGCCGGGTTCGGCGGTCAGCGGTACGTCCAGGGTGAACGCGCCCCGGGTGACGGTCAGTCGGGCGTCCAGGGCGGGGGCGCGGGTCACGGGGCGGACATCCAGCGGTCCCGCAGCCCGGCGAGGACGGCGACGGAGACGGTGAGCAGGACCAGGCTGAGCGCGATCGCGGCCTCCGGGTCGGACTCCATGGCCAGGTAGACCGCCAGCGGCATGGTCTGGGTCCGGCCGGGGAAGTTCCCGGCGAAGGTGATGGTCGCGCCGAACTCGCCCAGCGCCCGGGCCCAGGCCAGCACGGCGCCGGCGCCGATGCCGGGGGCGACCAGCGGCAGGGTGACCCGGCGGAACGCGGTCAGCCGGGAGGCGCCCAGGGTGGCGGCGGCCTCCTCGTAGCGGGGGTCGGCGGCGCGCAGCGCGCCCTCGACGCTGATCACCAGGAACGGCATCGCGACGAACGCCTCGGCGACGACCACGCCGGTGGTGGTGAAGGGCAGGGTGAGGCCGGTCCAGGCGTCCAGCCAGCGGCCGACGATGCCGTTGCGGCCGAGCACCAGCAGCAGGGCCACGCCGCCGACCACCGGGGGCAGCACCAGCGGCAGGGTGACCAGGGCGCGCACCAGGCGGCGGCCGGGGAACTCGGTGCGGGCCAGCAGCCAGGCCAGCGGGACGCCGAGCAGCAGCGAGACGCCGGTGGCCAGGGTCGCGGAGAGCAGCGAGAGCTTGAGCGCCTGCCACACCTCGGGGCCGGTCAGCAGCGCGGGCAGCGCGCTCCACGGCGCCCGGACCAGCAGGCCGACCAGCGGCAGGACCAGGAAGGCGAGGCCGAGCAGCGCGGGCAGCAGCAGCGCGGCCGGGATCCGTCCGGCCCCCCGGGGCCGCCGCCGGCCCCGGGGGAGTGGTGCGGGTGCGGCGCGTGGGTCTACCGCCGTCACGGCGCCTGGAAGCCGGCGTCGGTGAGCACCCGGCGGGCGTCCGCGGAGCCCAGGTAGCCGAGGAACGCGGCCGCGCCGTTGCCGTTCGGGGCCTTGGCGAGCGGCGCGATCCGGTAGTCGTTGACGGCCTGCGCGGCCTCGGGGAAGTTCACGCCCTCGATCTTGGCAGAGTCGGCCTTGACGTCGGTCTGGTACACGAGCGACGCGTCGACCTCGCCCAGTTCGACCTTGGTCAGGGCGCCCTTGACGTCCTGCTCGTAGGTGACGGGGGTGAGCTCCACGCCGGCCGCCCGGAGCGCGGTGACGGCGGCCGCGCCGCACGGCACCTCCTGGGCGCACAGCGCGGTCTTGACGCCCTTGAGGTCCTTCAGCCCGGTGATGTGCTTCGGGTTGCCCTTGGCGACCGCGATCTCCAGCGTGTTGCGGGCGAACACGGTCGGGTCGCCGCCGGTCAGCTTGGCGTCGGTGACGGTCTTCATGGTGGCCGCGCTGGCCGCCGCGAAGACGTCCGCCGGCGCGCCGGAGACGATGTTCTGGGCGAGCGCGGAGGAGCCGCCGAAGTTGAAGGTGATCGTGGTGCCCGGGTAGGCCGTCTCGAAGCGCTTGCCGAGCTCGGTGAAGGACTCCTTCAGCGAGGCCGCGGCGAACACCGTCACGGTGCCCTTGACCTCGGGCCGGGACTGCGCCGGGCCGACCGAGGCGGAGCCGCCGCCGGAGCCGGTGCACGCGGTCAGGCCGGCCGCGAGGGCGAGGACGGCGGAGGCGGCGAGGAGTCGTCTGACGCTGCGCATGGATGGTTTCCCCTGGTCGTGTGGGCGCCGGCGGGCGGAGGACGGGCGGCCGGCTGCGGAGGACGGGCGGACGGCTGAGGGTGCGGTCAGGTGATCATAGTGCCGCAGCTGCGGGGCTCAAGACTGCTGTCTCATCGCACAAGCGACCTTAAGGCGAACTTAAGGGTTGCATGTGCAATGCCTCAAGGGCCCCGTTCCGGTCGAACCGGACGAACCGGGACGCGCCCTCGCACCCCCGTTCCCCGCCGGGGGATACTGACGCGGTTTCAGCGAACCGCCCCGCCAGGGCCGTTCGCCCGCCGAAGGAGGGGAACCCATGCCCGACACCCGCGTGCCCGGCCCGGCCGGACTGCCGCTGATCGGCTCGCTGCTCGACCTCAAGCGGGACGCGCTCGGCACCTACCTCGCCGCCCGCCGCGACCACGGCGACGTGATCCGGGTCCAGGCCGGTCCGCCCGGCCTGCGCGCGGAGCTCTGGATGGTCTTCTCGCCCGAGGGCGCCCAGCAGGTGCTCGCCACCGAATCCGCCAACTTCCGCAAGGACAACGTCTTCTACGGCGAGATCCGGGCCAGCTTCGGCAACGGCCTGCTCACCGCCCAGGACGCCGACTACCTGCGCCAGCGCCGACTCGTCCAGCCGCTGTTCACCCGCAAGCGGGTCGACGACTACGCCGACGCGATCGCCACCGAGACCGACGCGCTGGCCGCCCGCTGGGCCGCCGTCCCCGGCGGCACCGTCGACCTCGCCGAGGAGATGAACCGCTTCGCGCTGCGCACCGTCTCCCGGATCCTGTTCGGCCAGGACGTCGAGGAGGCCGTCGACACCGTCCACCACGCCTTCCCGGTCCTGAACGGCTTCGTCCGCGACCGGGGCTTCGCCCCGCTGCGGCTGCCCCGCCAGTGGCCGCTGCCCGCGCACCGCAAGGCGCTCGCCGCCGAACGCGCCCTCTACGAGGTGTGCGACTCCATCATCGCCCGCCGCACCGCCCAGGGCGGCGACGGCGGTAGCGACCTGCTCGGCCTGCTCGCCGCCGCCCGCGGCGAGGACGGCGAGCGGCTGGACGCCACCGAACTGCGCGAGCAGGTGCTGATCTTCCTGCTGGCCGGCCACGAGACCACCGCCACCTCGCTCACCTTCGCCCTGCACCTGCTCGGCAAGCACCCCGAGCAGCAGGCCCTCGCCCACCGCGAGGCCGCCGCCCTGCTCGCCGACGGCCGCCGCCCCACCGCCGCCGACTACGCCGGACTCCCGTACCTCACCCGGGTGCTGAAGGAGAGCATGCGGCTCTACCCCGCCGCCCCCTCGGTCGGCCGGCGGGCCGTCGCCGGCACCACGATCGGCGGCGTCGACATCCCGGCCGGCGCGGACGTCCTGGTCGTCCCGTACGTCACCCACCGCCACCCCGGGCACTGGGAGGACCCGGAGCGCTTCGACCCCGAGCGCTTCACCCCCGAGCGCGAGGCCGCCCGGCACCGCTACGCCTGGTTCCCGTTCGGCGGCGGGCCGCGCGCCTGCATCGGCCAGCACTTCTCGATGCTGGAGTCGGTGCTCGCGCTGGCCGTGCTGCTGCGCGAGTTCGAGGTCACCGCGGTCGACACCGACGTCCCGCTCGGGCAGGGCATCACCCTGGAGGTCCGCGGCCCGGTCCGGGTGAAGCTCACCCCGCGCGGCTGACCCCGGGCCGGCCGGCTGACGGCGGTTGTCGGCCCGCCCCGCTACGGTGGCGCCGACGCCGCCGACCACGACGGCGGCAGAGCGGAGCGGCACGGATGACGACCATCGAGCACCCCTACTTCGGCCGCCTGGGGACCGGCGCGTCCCAGGAGCCGGACGTCGTCTGGCGGGGCACCGTGCGGCTGGGCGGGGACGAGGTCGAGGTCGTCCTGTGGGCCGGGGCCGGCCGGCTGCCGGACGCCGCCGAACTGGACGCCCTCGCCGCCCGCCTCGCCGACCCGGCGGCCCTCGACGCGACCGCCCGCGCCGCGCTGCGGGCCCACCTGCGCGCCGACCGCCACTTCGTCGACCACCACGTCGAGGAACTGGCCGAGGAGAGCGAGCAGGTCGCCCGGCTGCTCCGGGAGGCCGCGGGCGGCGAGGTCGGCGTGGACGCCTTCCTGGCCGCCCTGCGGCCGTGCGGCGTCGGCCTCTGGCCGGCCGGCCTGGCCGACGGGCCGCCGATCGTTCTGGACTACGCCTTCGAACCCGGACTCAGCGACCAGGTCCTGGCCGTCCGGGCCACCGCGGACGGCACGGTGACCGCCGTCGACTGGGAGAGCTGACCGCCGCCCGCAGCCTCCCGGCCTCCGTGCCCGGCGCGGACCGGGCACGGGGTCCAGGGGCCCACCGGCGCTGCCACGGGCTGCTCGCGGACGCCTGCCGGAAACATGAGGCGGGCACACGTCGCCGGGCCATTCGAGCACAGAACCCCCGCATCGCGTGGTGCTTTTCACATCTTCTGGTGACCATTCATCAGCTCTGGGTAGCGTCCACGGTCCCTGGACCACAGGGGCTCGGGCGAGTGGCGGACACCTCTCGCGAAAGGCGGGAGGCGCCGGATGGGATCGACGGACCACTTCAGCTTCGGCTGGCTCACGCCGCTGCTGTCCTACGCGATGGCCTGCGTCGGCGCCGCGCTCGGCCTGCGGTGCACGCTGCGCGCGCTGTCCGCGACCGGCGCCTCCCGGCGCAACTGGCTGCTCACCGCCGCCGCCGCGATCGGCTCCGGGATCTGGACGATGCACTTCGTCGCCATGTTCGGCTTCACCGTCGACGGCACCGACCTGCGCTACGACGTCCCGCTGACCATCCTCAGCCTGCTGGTCGCGATCGCCGTCGTCGGGCTCGGCGTCTTCGTGGTCGGCTACGGCCGGCACCGGGGCCGCAGCCTGCTGCTCGGCGGGCTCACCACCGGCGTCGGGGTCGCCGCGATGCACTACCTCGGCATGTCGGCGGTCCGGATCCACGGCGAACTGCGCTACCAGGTCGGCACCGTGGCGCTGTCCGTGCTGATCGCCGTCGGCGCCGCCACCGCCGCGCTCTGGGCCGCCGTCACCATCCGCAACGTGTACGCCGCCGCCGCGGCCGCGCTGGTGATGGGCATCGCCGTCAGCTGCATGCACTACACCGGGATGGCCGCCGTCCACATCCACATGGACCCCGCCCGCACCGGCCTCGGCGGCGCCACCCCCATGCAGTTCGTCTTCCCGCTCGCCGTCGGGCTCGGCTCCTTCCTCTTCCTGACCTCCGCCTTCGTCGCGCTCTCCCCGACCGCGCAGGAGCGCGCCGCCTACCGCGAGGCCGGTGAACTCACCGTCGAGGACCTCGGCCGCGCCGCCTGAGCCTCCCCGCACGGCCGGCACCCCCCGTCCCGACGAGACCCGTAGCCCGAAAGGCCGCCACACCCATGCGCGCAAGCCGAGGCACCTCCCGCAGCGGACCGCCCGCCCCCAGCACCCCGCGCGGCCCCGCCCGCAGCCGGCCCGGCGCGCCCCGGCGCGGCGCCCACGCCGGGCCGCCCGCCGACGAGACGCCGCCGGCCGTCCCCGCCGCCACCCGGATCGGCCTGCGCCCGCGCACCGTCCGGGCCCGGATCGTCGCCGTGCTGATGGTGCCCGTGGTGTCCGTGATGGCGCTGTGGGCGTTCGCCACCGTCACCGCCGCCGGGGACGTCTGGGAGCTGCTGCGGATCAAGAGCGTCGACGCGCGCCTGCGCACCCCCCTGGACCGCACCGTCGCCGCCCTGCAGGCCGAACGCGCCGCCGCCGGACAGCTGCTGGCCGCCCCCGGCGCCGACCGGGCCGCCGCGCTGCGCGCCGCCGCCCAGCAGACCGACCAGGCCGCCGCCCCGCTGCTCCTCGCCCCCGACTACAACCGCGCCGACGCCGAGGGCCTCGGCCCCGAGGCGGCCGGCCGCCTCGACGTCCTGGGCCGCGCCGTCGCCGCCCTCCCCGCGCTGCGCGCCCGGCTGCTGGACCGCGCCGTCCCCTGGGCGGACGCCTACGCCGTCTACACCGCCGCCGTCGACGAGGCGTTCGCGGTCGGCGGCTCGCTCACCGCCCTCCAGGACCACCGGGTCGCCGCGGACGCCCGGGTGCTGCTCGAGTTCGCCCGCTCCCGGGAGCAACTCGCCCGCGAGGACGCCCTGTTGCGCACCGCCCAGCGGGCCGGCCAGCTCACCGAGGCGCAGTACCGGCAGATCCTCCAGGCCGGCTACGCCCGCACCCAGTTCGAGCAGACCGCCGCCGCCGACCTGCGCCCCGCCGACCGCACCGCGCTCGCCGCCGTCACCGGCGGCCCCGACTACCAGGAACTGCGCCGCTACGAGGAGCAGTTGCTGAACGCCGCCGATCCGCGCGCCGCCCTCACCGCCGCCCCCGACACCCGCTGGGCCGCCGTCGCCGACAGCACCGCGCACGCCCTGGCCGACCTCGAACGGCAGGCCGGCGCGACCGCCGCCGAACGCTCCGACCCGTACGCGCTGGGCCTGTTCAGCACCTCCGGCGCGACCGTGCTGCTCGGCCTGCTCGCGGTGCTCGCCTCGCTGCTGATCTCGGTCCGGATCGGCCGCGGCCTGGTCGCCGAACTGCACGCCCTGCGCAACTCCGCACTCGAACTCGCCGGCCGCACGCTCCCGGCCACCATGCGGCGGTTGCGGGCCGGTGAGGAGGTCGACGTGGACGCCGAGGTGCCGCCGCGCGACCACGGCGACGACGAGATCGGCCAGGTCCACCACGCCCTCGACAGTGTCCAGCGGGCCGCCGTCACCGCCGCCGTCGAACGTGCCGAGGTGCTCTCCGGCGTCTCCGGCGTCTTCGTCAACCTGGCCCGCCGCAGCCAGGTCCTGGTGCACCGCCAACTCACCCTGCTGGACGCCATGGAGCGCCGCACCGAGGACCCCGCCGAACTCGACGACCTGTTCCGGCTCGACCACCTCACCACCCGGATGCGCCGCCACGCCGAAGGCCTGATCATCCTCTCCGGCGCCGCCCCCGGCCGGGCCTGGCGCAGGCCCGTCCCGCTCACCGACGTGGTCCGGGCCGCCGTCGCCGAGGTCGAGGAGTACGCCCGGGTCGACGTACACCGCCTCCCGTACGCCGCCGTCACCGGACCCGCCGTCGCCGACCTCACCCACCTGATCGCCGAACTCGTCGAGAACGCCACCGGGTTCTCGCCCCCGCACACCAAGGTCCGGATCCGCGGCGAGGCGGTCGGCAACGGCTACGCCCTGGAGATCGAGGACCGCGGCCTCGGCATGGGCCCCGAAGCCCTCGCCGACGCCAACCGGCGGATCGACGCCAGCGAACAGGTCGACCTCTTCGACAGCGACCGCCTCGGCCTGTTCGTGGTCAGCCGCCTCGCCAAGCGCCACGCCGTCAAGGTCTCGCTGCGCCCCTCCGCGTACGGCGGCACCACCGCGGTCGTGCTGCTGCCGCTCGCCCTGCTCGACCTGCGCGAGGGCGACCCCCGGCCGGGCGGACGGGAACCGGCCGCCGGATCCGAACCCGAACCCACCAGCCCCGTACGGTCGTTGCCCGCCGCCACCGAACTGCCGCAACCTCCGAGGCAGTTGCCCAAGGCACCCGAACTGCCTCCCACGGCAAAGCCGTTCGTCCCCGCTCCGATCGCCGCCCCGACCCCCGTCCAGGCGCTGCCCTCGCGGGCGGTCCCCGCCCGGCAGGAGGACGAACTCCCGCGCCGGGTGCGGCAGGCCAGCCTCGCCCCGCAACTGCGCGACGCCCCCGAACCGCCCCGCCCCGGGCTGCGCCCCGCCGAACCCGCCGACCGCGACCCCGAGCAGGCCCGCAGCGCGATGACCGCCTTCCAGCGCGGCTGGCAGCGCGGACGGCACCCCGACGGCCCGTACGACGCCCCGCCCCAGCACCCCCGTCAGCGAGGAGAGAGCGCCCGATGATCGGAACCACCCGCCAGAGCGGCGAACTGAACTGGCTCCTCGACGAGTTGGTCACCCGGACGGCCCGGGTCAGGTTCACCGTCATGCTCTCCGCCGACGGCCTGCCGATGGGCAACTCCACCGGCCTCGGCCGCGAGGACGCCGAACACCTGGCCGCCGTCGCCTCCGGCTTCCACAGCCTCGCCAAGGGCGCCGGACGCCACTTCGACGCGGGCGAAGTACGGCAGACCATGGTCGAGTTGGAGCGCGGCTACCTGTTCGTCGCGGCCGCCGGACAGGGCTCCTGCCTGGCCGTCTTCGCCGAACCCGACGCCGACCTCGGCCTGATCGCCTACGAGACGGCCCGCCTGGTCCGCCGGGTCGGCGAACACCTGCACGCCGCCCCGCGCGGCTACTAGGAGGGGCGACCGCACGATGGCCTACCCGCCCCGGCGCTACCTGCCCGGCTCGCCCTTCGGCTGCCCGCCGCCACCCGACCGCCCCGTCCAGTGGTACGACGAGGACGCCGGGCCGATGGTCCGCCCCTACGCCCTCACCAAGGGCCGCACCCGGCCCGGCCAGCCCTTCGACCTGATCGCCCTGGTCGTCACCGACATCCCCGACCCGACCGGGCTGCCGGTCGGCCCCGAACAGGTCGCCATCCTGGAGATCTGCCGGGGCAACGCCCTCTCCGTCGCCGAGATCGCCGCCGACCTCGACCTGCCGCTCGGCGTGGTCCGGGTCCTGCTCGGCGACCTGCTCGACGCCGAACACATCCGGGTCAGCCGCCCCGTCCCGCCCGCGCTGCTCCCGCACGAACACATCCTCCAGGAGGTCATCCATGGGCTCCGCGCCCTCTGACAGCGCCGACCTGGCGTTGAAGATCCTGGTCGCCGGCGGCTTCGGCGTCGGCAAGACCACCCTGGTCGGCGCCGTCAGCGAGATCAAACCCCTGCGCACCGAGGAGCAGCTGACCGCCGCCGGGACCCACGTCGACGACCTCGGCGGCGTCGAACGCAAGACCACCACCACCGTCGCCATGGACTTCGGCCGGATCACCATCCGCGACGGCCTCTCCGTCTACCTGTTCGGCACCCCCGGCCAGGACCGGTTCTGGTTCCTCTGGGACGAACTCGCCCAGGGCGCGCTCGGCGCCGTCGTCCTCGCAGACACCCGCCGCCTCACCGACTGCTTCCCCGCCGTCGACTTCTTCGAGCACCGGGGCATCCCCTTCGTGGTCGCCGTCAACCACTTCGAGGGCAGCCGCAGCTTCCACCCCGAGGACGTCTCCCGGGCCCTCGACCTCGACACCGCCACCCCCGTGGTGCCCTGCGACGCCCGCGAACGCGCCTCCGGCAAGGACGTCCTGATCAGCCTGGTCGAACACGCCGGCAAGGTGCACGCCGCCCGGGTGCTCGCCCAGACCAGGAGCTGACGCCGGACGGACCCCGGGCCGACCGGCACCGGCACCGGCGGCCGGTCACCGGCACCGGCCGCCGGTGCCGGAAACCGGGTTGACGCGTCCGCGCGGAGCTCGGCTAGCATGCCCGGCATGTTCCTCACCCGCGACTAGGACCCCGCACCGCGACCGCCCGCCGTACCCGGCGCCGCGGTCGCTCCGGCGTCCCCGTCCACCGGCGCACCGCGCGCCGCCACCGTTGAGGAACCCCACCCCGCCATGTCCGCGTCCTACCTGGCCGTGCTGCGCACACCCGGCGCCGCCCGGCTGATCCCCGCCGCCCTGCTCGGCCGCCTCTCCTACGGCACCGCCCCGCTCTCCCTGCTGCTCGCCGCCGCCGACACCACCGGCTCGTACAGCCGGGCCGGCTGGCTGATGGCCGTCTTCTCCGCCGTCAGCGTCCTGCTCTTCCCGTACCGCGCCGGACTCGTCGACCGGCACGGCCCGCGCCGCGCCCTGCCCCCCATGGCCCTCGGGTACGCCGCCGCCCTGCTCGCCCTCGCCGCCACCACCTGGCGCTCCGGCACCCCTTACTGGGCCCTGCTGCTGCTCGCCACCGCCGCCGGCGTCCTCGCCCCGCCGCTCGGACCCGTCACCCGGGCCCAGTGGAGCGTCCTCGCCGCCGACCCCGAACTGCGCCGCCGCGCCTACAGCCTGGACACCGTCGCCGAGGAACTCCTGTACGTCACCGGCCCGTTGCTGGCCGGCCTGCTGGCCGCCACCGTCCGCCCCGCCGCCGGACTCCTGCTCGGCGCCGCCCTCGCCCTCACCGGCACCCTCGCCCTCGCCGCCGTCGCCGTCCCCGTCGCCCCCCGCGACCCGGCGGCCCCGCCGCCGCCGCGGGCCGCCACCCGCCGACTGCTCGGCCGCGCCCGCCAGCCCCTCACCGCCGCGGCCGGTGCCGGCGCGGGCCTCGCCGCGTTCTCGCTGCTCGCCGTGGTCTTCGCCGCCCGGCACGGCCGCCCCGCCGACGTCGCCTGGGTCGAAGCCGCGCTCGCCGCCGGCAGCGCCACCGGCGGACTCGTCCTCGGCGCGGTCGACTGGCGCGCCCCCGCCCGCACCCGCCTCACCCTCCTCACCGCCGCCCTCGCCGCGGCCCTCGCCCTCGCCGCCCTCGCCCCGACCCTGCCCGCCCTCAGCGCCGTCGCCGCCCTGGCCGGCCTCACCGTCGCTCCCACCCTCACCACCGCCTACCTCCTGGGCGACGAACTCGCCGCCCCCACCGAGCGCACCCGGGCCGGCGCCTGGGTCAACACCGCCTTCAACGCCGGCAACTCCACCGCCACCGCGCTCACCGGCACCCTGCTCGCCCACCTCCCCCTCACCACCTGCCTGCTCCTCGCCGCCACCCCGCCGCTCGCCGCCCTCGCCCTCCGCGGCGGGACCGGCCCGGCGGACGGACAGGACGGCCCGGGCGACCCGGTGGACGGACCGGCGCGGCCTACCGCGGCGGGATGACCCGACTGCCGCGGCGGGATGGGACCGGATCAACCCGCCGCGGGTCGAACCGGCGGCCGGACCGGGCCTAGGTTGGTCACCGGAGGTCGCCGCGCCCGCGCCCGCACACACGGGGGTGCTCGCGGGGGAGGGCGCGGCGCGGCGACCGAACCGCCGGACGGCTGCTACCCGTCGGCCTCGGGCCGGCCGGGGACGACCAGGCCGTTCTCGTAGCCGAACACCACGGCCTGGGCCCGGCTGGAGAGCCCCAACTTGGCCATCGTGCGGTTGAGATGGGTCTTGACGGTGGCCTCGCTCAGGAACAGCGCGGCGGCGATCTCGGCGTTGGAGAGCCCGCGGGCGACCTGCCGCAGCACCTCGCGCTCCCGGTTGGTGACGCTCGGCCAGGCCGCCGGATCGGGCCGCTCCGGCGCCGGCGCGGGCGCGTACGCCTCGATCAGGCGGCGGGTGACGGACGGCGCGAACAGCATGTCGCCGGCCGCCACCGTGTGGATCGCGGCGATCAGCCGCTCGGGCGGCGTCTCCTTCAGCAGGAAGCCGCTGGCGCCCGCCCGCAGCGCGCCGTAGACGTACTCGTCCAGGTCGAAGGTGGTGAGCACGACGACCCGGGGCGGCCGGCCGGACGGCAGGGCGAGGATCCGCTCGGTGGCCTGGATGCCGTCGGTGCCGGGCATCCGGATGTCCATCAGCACCACGTCGGGGTGGCTCTGCGCCGCCTGCCGGACCGCGTCCTCCCCGTCGCCGGCCTCGCCGACCACCTCCAGGCCGGGGGCGGCCCGCAGCAGTGCTCCGAGTCCGGCGCGCACGAGGACGTGGTCGTCGGCGATCAGGACGGTGGGCATCGGGGCAACCTCGCCGGGGACGGTCGGCACCGGTCGGGGCCCGGTGCCGGACTACGGGTGCGGGCGGCCCGGTGCGTCGTCGCCCGCGCCGGCCGGGACCGGGAGGTTCAGCACGACCTCGAACCCGCCCCCGGGCCGGGGGTCGGCGCTCACCGTCCCCCGGTAGATCCTGGCGCGTTCACGCATGCCGATCAAGCCGTGGCCGGAACCCGGTGCGGACTCGGCCGAAACGGGCCGGGTGCCGTTGTCGGCGATCCGCACCGCGAGCGCCCGCGGCGCGTACCGGACGGTCACCGACGCCTCGGCCGGCCCGGCGTGCCGCAGCACGTTGGTCAGCGCCTCCTGGACCACCCGGTACGCGCACAGGTCCATCCCCGGCGGGAGCCGGAACGGAGTTCCCTCCAACCGCAGTTCGGTCGGCACGCCCGCCGCCCGCACCCGCCGCACCAGCTCCTCCAGCCGGCCCAGCCCGGGGGCCGGCGCGTACTCGGCCGCCTCCTCGGCGCCCGACCCGCCCTCCGGCCCGACCCGCAGCAGCACCAGCAGCCGCCGCAACTCCTCCAGCGCCTCCCGGCTGGTCGCCGCGATCGTCTCCAACGCCCCCTTGGCGGTGGCCGGATCGGCCTCCACCACGTACGAGGCCATCCCGGCCTGCAGCGAGACCACCGACATGTGGTGGGCCACCACGTCGTGCAACTCCCTTGCGATCCGGACGCGTTCCTCGGTGATCGCCCGCGCCGCCCGCAACTCCTGTTCGGCGCGCAGCCGTTCGGTCAGCTCGGCCAGCCGGCGGCTGCGCTCGGCGGAGACCCCCGCCGCCCGGCCGAGGAAGGCGACCACCCCCGGGAAGGCGACCGCCTGGACCAGCACCGCCGACATCTCCGAGTGCTCCCCGCCCAGCACCCCGGCCACCGTCCAGGCCGCGCCCACCGCCACCGCGCCGAGCACCGCCGTCCGGGCGGGGCGCGCCGCCGCGACGGCGTACAGCACCAGCAGCACCGCCGGGGAGTTGACCACCGGCCAGTACCCGCAGCCGATGTAGCCGAGCCACACCGCGACCACCGCGACCAGCACCGGCACCGGCGCGGTCCGCCGCAGCACCAGCGCCGCGCCCACCAGCAGGATCAGCAGCCGCCCGAGGAGGTCCATCCGGTGCCAGGGCGCGGGCGGCGCCTCGTGGCCGAGGACCAGGCTCGCGGCCGCGTACAGCGCGGCGAGCGCCGAGTCCACCACCAGTGGCCGGCGCGCACCCCCCACCAGCCGGCCGAGGCCCCCGGATCCCGTTCGCACCGGCGCAGCCTACGTCCTCGCCCGGTCCGCTCCAACCGCCTTGCCGGACGGTCCGGTTCGGGGGACGGGGAACCCTACCGGCGCGGCAGCGGACGGCCCGCCGGTACCGCAGGGGTTTACCCGGAGCTCAAACCGCCGCCGGATGCGGGGGCGGACCCGGCTTTGGCAGGTTCGTTCCGCGCGGGAGACCGCCACCACCACGAAGACCCGAGGGAGGGACGGACCCCGTGAGCGTTTCGGTGACCCCGGACTGGCTCCGCCAGCGCGGCGACGACTGCGAACAGCTCGCCCAGCAGGTGGGCGCCCAGCGCGGACCCGGCCTGGCGACCTGCGACGCGCTCAGCGGCGGGGCGGCCGGCTGGTCGTTCCCGGGCGGCGTGGAGGCGCTCGCCGACCGCTGGGAGAAGCTCAACAAGGTGGTGGAGAAGCGCCTGTCCGAGGCCTCCGACGCCTTCCACACCAACGGCGGCAACTGGGAGAAGCACGAGAACACCGTCGTCGACTTCTTCCACCGCCTGCTGTTCGGCTGACGCCGTCCGGCACGCGATCCGACACGCCATTCGACACGCGATCCGACACGCGATCCGACGGGGGACCCGCACATGGTGGACTTCGACACGCTGGCCCGTTTCGACGCCGGCGTCCTGGACCGGTTCGTCGACGGCTGGAAGGCCGTCCTCGGCCGGCTGAACGAGACCGGGGAGGGCTTCTCCAGCCGGGTGGTCGGCCAGGTCCGCTCGGGCGAGTGGGTCGGCAAGGACGCCGAGGCCGCCGGCCCGCACTGCGACCGGATCCTGGTGGACATCCAGGCGGTGGCCAAGGAGGTCAAGGGGGTGATCGACTTCGCCGGGAAGATGGCCGGCGCGGGCGAGGAGGACTTCCAAGGGCTGCGCGGACTCTCCGAGAAGGCCAGGAAGTACCAGCGGGAGGCGGCCGGCCTCCAGCTGGCCATCGGCCCGGACGGCACGCTGACCTCCACCGACCCGCGGCCGGCCGACCCCAACCCGCAGCCGGCCGAGGTCGCCCGGCTGCGGGAGCGGGAGGCGCGGGCCGCCGATCTCCAGGCGAAGGTCAGGCTGGTCCTCGAACAGGCCACCAAGGCCGACGAGTGGTTCACCAAGGGACTGAAGGTGGCCTTCGGCACCGAGGACAACTTCGAGAGCGAGAACCGCGAGTTCCGCCAGGTCGAGGCCGGCTGGAACGACTACAAGACCTACGCGGAGATGGAGCTCGTCGCGCAGGCCCTGCGGCGCCACTACCACTACGACGACGCCGCGAACCTGCTCGACCACTGGCTCGGGGGCAGCGGCGACCCGGCCGCGGTCGACCCGGCGAAGATGATGCGGGACATGCCCACCACCTTCGGCAAGGACGTGAAGGCGCAGCTGGCGTCGCTGAAGAAGATGCCGGACGGGCCGGTCGAGACGAAGTGGCAGGGCAGCCACCCGAACCCGGCCACCGACCCCGGCGGGCAGAACTGGTACTACGCGCTGAACCACTTCGAGTACCGGCTGGTCGGCGACAAGCGCGACGGCACCATCACCTACCGCGTCGAGGTGCGCAAGGACTACGACTGGGGAACCCCCAGCGAGCACCGCAGCAACCTGGAGAAGCTCAAGGGCCTCGTCCACATCGAACAGGCCGACGTGGCCCGGCTGAACAACACCCGCCAGGCCCGCGACTTCAAGGTCAACGGCAGCACCGGCCCGCTCACCGAACCGAGCTGACCCGCCCCGGGCCCGGTCCGCCCCCGGGGCCTCCCGCCCCGCCGCCGATGAGTTCCGGCGGCGGGACCCGTCCAACCGGGCATGACACGAATCGCCGTCAACGGAACCACGCTCGGCACCGAGTCCTTCGGCCCCGAGGACGCCCCGCCCGTCCTGCTCGTCGGCGGGGTGACCATGCTCTCCTGGCCCGACGCGCTGTGCGAGCGCCTCGCCGCCGGCGGCCGCCGGGTGGTGCGCTACGACCTGCGCGACAGCGGCGCCTCGGCGACCGCCGACCCGGACGCGCCCGGCTACACGCTGCGCACCCTCGCCGCCGACGCCGCCGCCCTCGCCGCCTCGCTCGGCGGGGGCCCCGCGCACCTCGCGGGCATCGGCGTCGGCGGGATGGTCGCGCAGGTCGCCGCGCTCGACCACCCGGACGCGTTCGCCGCGCTCACCCTGGTCGGCACCCGTCCCGTCGCGCCCGGCCGGACCGACCCGGACCTGCCCGACCACGACCGGGCGACGATGGGCCGGCTGTTCTCCCGCCCGATGCCGGACTGGACCGACCGCGCGGCCGTCGCGGAGTTCGCCGCCGCCGGCGCGGAGGTCCTCGGCGACGACCCCGCCGCCGCCCGCGCCCGGGCCGCCCGGATCTGGGACCGCACGCCCGCCGGCCCGGCCGCCGTCCACCTCGCCAACCAGCTGGGCGCGGTGTTCTCCCGCCTGGACTGCGCACCCCGCTGGCGCGAACGCCTCCCCGGGATCGCCGTCCCCACCCTCGTCGTGCACGGCCGCCACGACCGGTTCTTCCCGGTCGGCAACGCCGAGGCGATCGCCCGCGAGATCCCGGGCGCGCGACTGCTCGTCCTGGAGGACGCCGCGACGGCGCTGCCCGCTTCGGGGGACGGCGTGGCGGCGGTCGCCGCAGCGATGCTCGCGCTGCGCTGAAGGGGCCCGGCCGGGACCGGAAGCGGGCCGCCGCTCCCGGTCCCGGTTCTCCGCGGCACCCGGCCGCACCGACCCACCGGTCCCTAGGCGGGGCGGCCGCTCCGCAGGAGCTTTTCGGCGGCGGCCAGGTTGACGGCCACGCAGGCCCACGCGCCGGAGGTGTAGACGACGGAGGCGGGCAGGCCGGTGGCGCCGAGCAGGACGAGCCAGAGGCGGAAGGTGACGGCGGCGAAGATCAGGGCGTAGGAGCGGAGCATCCACGCGCGGTGGGCGGGGATCCGGCCGTGCCGGGCGTGGTGGAGGCCGAGGGCGGTGGTGGTGAGGACGAGGGCGGCGAGCAGGGTGAAGGCGAGCGGCGCCAGCGGGGGGTAGAGGCCGTACGGGGCGACCAGCAGACCGCCGACGCCGGTCGCGGCCGCGGCCAGGACGTAGAGCCGCCCGGTCCAGCGGTGGACGGCGGGGCGGCGGGCGCGCAGGCGGGGGAGGAACTGGAGCGGGCCGAGGGAGAGCGCGAGGACGCCACCGCCGATGTGCGTCAGCAGGACCGGCAGGTGGGCGGCGTAGACGTCGCGCTGCTCCTCCAGGAAGGCGCCCCGGTCGAGGGTGAAGTAGCGGGCGGAGAAGGCGGCGACGAGCAGCGCCAGGGTGGGGACGGCGACCCGGCCGGCCCGGCGCAGGACGCCGGACTTCCGCGCGGCGGTGGGGACTTCGGCCTCGACGGGGCGGTGGAGTGTCATGCCGGGGACGCTACGGACCGGCCCCGGCCTGCGGCGTCCCCCCGCCGGGGTGGCCCGGCGTACCCCGCCGGGGGTAGCGACCCGGGCCCGTCCCGGATCCCGGTGGACGGCCCGTCCGGGGCCGGGCCGGTTCGGGTAGGTTCTCCCCGGCCACCCGCCCCGGCCGCCCGCCCCGCCTACCAGCACCGAGGACGCCGCACCATGCCGCCCACCGTCGCCAGCAGGCTCCGACCACCCGAGTTCCCCCGGCTGTCGGGCCTCGTCCCGGCCGTGCTCACGGACGTCGTGCCGGCCGCGGTGCTGTGCGCCGCGATGCTCGCCGAACGCCTCGGCGCGGAGGACCGGACGGCCGGCCGGCTGCCGTTCGCGCTCACCCTGACCGCGCTGCTCACCGCCGCCGCCGCGGCCCGCCGCCGGGCCCCGCTGGCGGCGTACCTGGTGGCGACGCTGGCGCTGACCGCCGAGGCGCAGCTGGTCGCGCCGAGCCCGATCTCGCCGTACGCCAACCTGCTGGGCGCGTACGCCGTCGGACGGTACGGGGGCCGGGGCCGGGCCGGGTGGGGGCCGCCGCTGGTGCTGGTCGGGGTGGTCGGGTACTTCGCCGGGCAGGACGTCGAGGTGGTGATGCCGGCGGGCGTGCTCGCGGTGTGGCTGGCGGTGTGGGCGTTCGGCTACGGCGGCGCCCTCCGGCTGGCCCGGCAGGCGGCCGAACGGCGGCGCGCCCGGGCCGAGTTGCTCGCCGAGGAGCGGGCCCGGATCGCCCGCGAGGTGCACGACCTGGTCGGCCACTCGCTGAACCTGATGCTGGTCCAGGCGGGCGCCGCACGGCGGTTGATCGACCGGACGCCCGAACGCAGCCGCGACCTGCTCGCCGAGATCGAGCGCACCGGAAACGACGCGCTCGGCGAACTCGACCGCGTCCTCGGCCTGTTGCGCGGCACCGCGCCCCAACGGCCCGGCGCCGCCACGGTGTCCGAGCCCGGACTGGACGAACTCCCGGCGCTGGCCGAACGGATGGGCCGGGCCGGGTTGGCCGTCGAGCTGCACCGCGACACCCCGCCGCTGCCCCCGGAACAGGACGCCTGCGCGTACCGGGTGGTCCAGGAGTCGCTGACCAACGCGCTGCGGCACTCCGGCGCCGGGCACGCCGCCGTCCGGATCGTCCGGCAGGGCGGGGCGACCCTGGTCGAGGTCGCCGACGACGGCTCCGGCCCGCCGCCCGGCCACCGCCCCGGCCGCGGCCTGACCGGCATCGCCGAACGCGCCGCCCGCCTGCACGGCACCGCCGAGCACGGGCTCGGGGCGAACGGCGGCTTCCTGGTCCGGGTCAGCCTCCCGGTCGGGGGCGCCCGGTGAGCGGGCCGCGCACCGTCCGGGTGCTGATCGCCGACGACGACCCGCTGCTGCGCGCCGGGCTCGCCGTGGTGCTGGAGACCGCCGACCGGATCGAGGTGGTCGGCCAGGCCGGGGACGGGCTGCGGGCCGTCGAACTGGCCCGGCAGCTGCGGCCCGACGTCGTCCTGATGGACGTCCGGATGCCCGGCTGCGACGGCGTCGAGGCTACCCGCCGGCTGGCCGGGTCGGCGAGCCGGGTGCTGGTGCTGACCACCTTCCACCACGACGCGTACGTGTGGGGCGCGCTGCGGGCCGGGGCCGCCGGGTTCCTGCTGAAGCGGGCCTCCCCGGAGCGGCTGATCGACGCCGTGCACGCCGTCGCGGACGGCGAGGCCGTCCTCGACCCCGCCGTCACCCGCGACCTGCTCGGCCACCTGCTGGCCGCCCCCGCACCGTCCCCGTCGCCCTCGTCGTCCCCGTCGTCCCCGGAGGCCGGTTCCGGCCCGCTGGCGGTGCTGACCGTCCGCGAGCGCGAGGTGCTGCGGCTGGCCGCCGAGGGGCACCCGAACGAGGAGATCGCCGCGCTGCTGCACCTGGCCGAGTCGACCGTGAAGACGCACGTCAAGCGGATCCTCGGCAAGCTCGGCGCGCGCGACCGCTCGCAGGCGGTGGCCGCCGCGTACCGGCACGGCCTGATGGGACCGCAGCACCGCAGGCCGCCCGCGCCGGAGGCTCCGTGACACTCCGTCACGGACCGGGTGCCCGGGGAACGCGTCGGTACGGTCGTACATTGAGCGGATGATCGTGGAGAACGGACCGGGAGCCGTGCGGCCGGAGCGCTACGGGTGGGGCCCGTCCGGGCGGCGGCTCGCCGAGCAGGGCCGCTGGGACGAACTGCTGGAGCGCTTCCGGCTCGCCCGGGCACTCGGCGACCCGCTCGCCGGACCGCTCGGCCACCTCGTCGCGTACGGCGCGCCCGCCGCCCTCGCCGCCCGGCTGTTCGACCCCGACGGCGGGCCCGGCGCCCCCGCGACCATCGCCGACCACGACGCCGGACCGCTCTGGGAGGTCCTCGCCACCCGGCACCCGCGCACCGTCCTCGACGCCCTGCCGCTGCCGCCCGCGATCGGCCGCCTCGCCGCCCACACCCGCGCCCTGCTCGGCGACGACCCCGGCCCCGGCGCCCCGCCCGACGACGGCGGCGTCCCCTACCGGCTGCTGCCCTGGGAGGACGGCGGCTGGGAACGCGACACCCGCGTCCGCGAGTACCTCCCCGGCGGCGGCGCCCGCCGCGCCCTGCACCTCGCCCCGCCCACCCGCGAAGGCCTCGCTGTCCTCGAACTCCCCAACCCCGGGCCCCGGTTGACCGGCCTCCCCGCCACCCGCGCGCTGGCCGCGCTCGCCGACTGGACCACCGCCGTCTGCGTCCGGGGCCGCGCCGCCGACGCCGCCGCCCAACTCGCCGGCGGCCCCGAGGTCACCGGCGGCCAGCTCCCGTTCGCCGCGCTCTACCCCGCCCTGGTCCACCTCGCCTCCGCCCGCCCCGACCGCGGCGCCGCCCAAGGACGCCTCGCCGTCTGGCAGTTGCTCGCCGCGATGGACGGCACCCCCACCCCCACCCGGCAGGCCGCCGACGCCCTCGTCGCCCGCCTGCGCTGCCTCGCCTGGAGCGAACCCGCCGACGACCTGCGGCATCTCCACCTCGCCCTGGAGGACCCCGCCACCGGCCTCGCCTGGGCCCTCTCCGGCACCACCCCGACCCCCGCCTGAGCCCGGCCCCCTTCCGGGGAACCGTCGAACCCCCGTTCGCGTGAAGAGGGTTGGTCACGCGAACGGAGGTCGAATGGGAACGACGGTGCTGGGCTGGAAGGGCTGGCGCGTCCCGGCGAACGGGTGCGCCTGGGTGCCGCTGGCGGTGGGCTTCGGGATCTGGGCGGCGCTGCTCGGCAGCGGCTGGGCCGACGACGCCTGGCACTGGTGCCTCGTCCAGGACCACGAGGCGCTGCCGGGCCGCTTCGTGCCGCTGCTGGTGACGGCGGGCATCTGCGTCGCCGTCATGCTGCTGCTCGCCGCCCCGCTGTCCCGCAGGCCCGGCAGCGCCTGGTGGCTGTGGCCGGTGCTGCTGCTGGCCGGGTACGCGCTGGCCGCGCTGTACGCGTACGGCATGGGCTCGCTCGCCGAGGCCCCGCCCGGGGTGGAACCGGACTGCGAGCCGATGCCGCGCTGGCCGTTCGGCCCGCCCTACCTGGAGTGGCTCAGGAGCCGCTGACCGGCCGCCGCTCCGCCGCCGGCGCCCCGGCCTGGGCCGGGACCGCCGGGTCCGCCACCGGCGCGCCCTCGTCGTACGGCAGCGCGCCGGACAGGACGGACGCCAGCCGCGCCCGGTCGAGCTCGCCCGTCCAGTGCCCGATCAGGACGGTGGCGACCGCGTTCCCGGCGAAGTTGGTGAGCGCCCGGGCCTCCGACATGAAGCGGTCGATGCCGACGATCAGCCCGACGCCGTCGACCAGTTCGGGCCGGTGCGACTGCAGGCCGCCGGCCAGCGTGGCCAGGCCCGCGCCGGTGACGCCCGCCGCGCCCTTGGAGGCGAGCACCATGAACAGCAGCAGCGAGAGCTGCTCGCCCAGCGACATCGGCCTGTCCATCGCCTCGGAGACGAAGATCGACGCCATGGTGAGGTAGATCGCGGTGCCGTCCAGGTTGAAGCTGTAGCCGGTCGGCACCGTGATGCCGACCACCGGGCGGCTCACCCCGAGGTGCTCCATCTTGGCGATCAGCCGGGGCAGCGCGCTCTCCGAGGACGAGGTCGACAGGATCAGCAGGAACTCCCGCCCGAGGTAGCGCAGCAGCGCGAACAGGTTCACCCCGGCGGCCAGCCGCAGCAGCAGGCCCAGCACCACGACCACGAACAGCACGCAGGTCACGTAGAAGCCGACCATGATCACGGCGAGGCTCTTCAGCGCCGCCGTGCCGGTCGCCCCGACCACCGCCGCCATCGCGCCGAACGCGCCGACCGGCGCCACCCACATGATCATCGACATCACCTTGAACACCAGCCGCTGCAGGTGCTCCACCCCGCGCAGCACCGGCGCCCCCGCCGCGCCCATCGCCTGCAGCGCGAACCCGACCAGCAGCGCCACCAGCAGGGTCTGCAGCACCTGCCCGGCGGTCAGCGCCGACACCAGGGTGGTCGGGATGATCCCGAGCAGGAACCCGGTGGTCGACTCCGCGCCGGCCGCGGCCTGCGCGTGGCCCGACTTGGCCAGCGCCGAGGTCAGGTGCAGCCCGCTGCCCGGCTCCAGCAGGTTGCCCACCAGCAGGCCGATGCCCAGCGCCACCGTCGAGGTCAGCAGGAAGTAGCCCAGCGCCAGGCCGCCGACCCGGCCGACCTTCGCCGCCTTCGTCACCGAGCCCACGCCCAGCACGATCGTGCAGAAGATCACCGGGGAGATCATCATCTTGATCAGGTTGACGAACCCGGTGCCCACCGGCTTCAGCTCCACCGCGAACCCCGGCGCCGCCAGGCCCACCGCCACGCCCGCGACCACCGCCGCGATCACCGCCAGGTACAGGTAGGGGGTGCGGTCGGCCCGCGCCGCCCGGGGCGGGGTCTCGTGCTGGGTCGGCTCCATGCTCGCGGCTCCTTCGCCGTAGGCTCGGTCAGGCCCCCGGGTGGCGGGCCGGGCCCGACTATCCGGCCGCCCCGCGCCCCGGTCACCCTTGCGGTCATAGCGTTCACACCGCCGCCCGGCCCTTCGGCCCGCCCGCTCCTCCGGGCCGCCCGCTCCTTCAGTCCACCCGGCCCGAGCGTGCACACTGTCGGCATGCACCCGACCAGCAGCCCGCGGCCGCCCCGCCACCGCCGGCGCAGCCTGGCCGGCCGGCTGTTCGCCGTCCAGGTCGTGATCGTCGCGGCCGTGGTCGCCGGCGGCGCCGTCCTCGCCTACCTGTTCACCGCCCGGCGCGCCGAGGACGCGGCCCTCCGGCAGGCCACCGCCGTCGCCCTCGCCGTCGCCGACACCCCCACCGTTCGCGAGGCCGCCGCCCGCCCCGACCCCAGCACCGTCCTGCAGCCGTACGCCGAACGGGTCCGGACCGACACCGGCGTCGACTTCGTCACCGTGATGGCCCCCGACGGCACCCGCTGGACCCACCCCGACCCCGCCCGGATCGGCCGCCCCTTCCTCGGCCACACCGACCGGGCCCGCGCCGGCCGCACCCAGCACGAGACGTACACCGGCACCCTCGGCCCGTCCGTCCGCGTCGTCACCCCCGTCCTGGACGGACAGCGGCACGTCGTCGCCCTGGTCAGCGCCGGCATCACCGTCGACAACATCACCGCCCGGCTGCGCACCCCGCTGCTCGCCCTCACCGGCGTCGCGGCCGGCGCGCTCGCCCTCGGCGCCACCGCCAGCTACCTGCTCGCCGCCCGATTGCGCCGGCACACCCACGGCATGGACGCCGAACAGCTCGCCCACCTGTACGACTACCACCAGGCGACGCTGCACTCCGTCCGCGAGGGGCTGGTGCTGCTCGACCGCGAGCACCGCGTCCTGCTGTGCAACGACGCCGCCCGCGAACTGCTCGGACTGCCGGAGGAGGCAACGGGACTGACGGTACGTCAACTCGACCTGCCGGGCTCGCTCACCCGCGCGCTGGAGGGCGCCGACCCCGTCCGCGACGAGGTGCACCTGACCGCGGAGCGCGTCGTACTGCTCAACACCTCCCCGGTCGGGCCCGGCCTCGGCAGTGTGGTCACCCTTCGCGACCACACCGAACTCCAGGGACTGACCGGAGAGTTGGACAACGTCCGGGGCATCGCCGCGGCCCTCGACGCGCAGGCCCACGAGGCCGCCAACCGGCTGCACGCCGTCGTCTCGCTGATCGAACTCGGCCGCCACCGCGAGGCGGTGGAGTTCGCCACCGCCGAACTCGCCCTCGCCCAGAGGCTCACCGACCAGGTCGTCGGCGCCGTCGCCGAACCCCTGCTCGCCGCGCTGCTGCTGGGCAAGGCCGCGCAGGCCGCCGAACGCGGCGTCGACCTCGCCCTCACCGAGGACAGCCGGATCGACGACGGCCTGCTGCCCGACCGGCTCACCCCGCGCGACCTGGTCACCCTGCTCGGCAACCTGCTCGACAACGCGATGGACGCCGCGATCGAGAACGCCGCCCACGCCGCCCCCGGAGTCCGCGTCACCGCCCGCACCGACGGCGGCCACCTGCTGCTGCGGGTCGCCGACACCGGCCCCGGCGTCGACCCGGCCGCCGCCGAGGACGTCTTCCGGCGCGGCTGGACCACCAAGCAGCACGGCCGGGGCCTCGGCCTCGCCCTGGTCGCCCAGACCGCCCGCCGCAACGGCGGCGAGGTCCGGATCGAGGGCGGGCCCGGACCCGGCGCCGTGCTCGCCGTCCGGCTCCCGCTCCAGCGCACCGGAACGGACCCCGCCCCGTGACCGACCAGCCCATCCGCGTCCTGGTGGTCGAGGACGACCCGGTCGCCGCCGACGCCCACGCCCGCTACGTCGCCCGCACCCCCGGCTTCGCCGTCGCCGCCGTCGCGCACTCCCGCGCCGCCGCGATCCGCGCCCTCGACGCCCACGCCCCGGTCGACCTGATCCTGCTCGACCTCTACCTGCCCGACGGCCACGGCCTGCAACTGTGCGCCGCGCTGCGCGCCGCCGGGCACGGCGCCGACGTCATCGCCGTCACCTCCGCCCGCGACCTGGCCGTGGTCCGGCGGGCGGTCAGCGCGGGCGTCGTCCAGTACCTGCTGAAGCCGTTCGGCGCGGCCGCCCTCGCCGACCGCCTGCGCCAGTACGCCCGCTACCGCGCCAACCTCGACCGCCCCGGCCAGGCCCTCGGCCAGGACGAGGTCGACCGGGCCCTCGCCCTGCTGCGCGGCAGCGACCGCAGCAGCCTCCCCAAGGGCCTGGCCGCCGACACCCTCGACACCCTCGCCGCCGCCCTGCGCGCCGCCCCCGACGGCCTCTCGGCCGCCGCCGCCGCCCGGGCCACCGGCGTCTCCCGGATCACCGCCCGCCGCTACCTGGAGCACCTGGTCACCACTGGCCGCGCCACCCGGGTACCCCGCTACGGCCAGGTCGGCCGCCCCGAACTCGGCTACCGCTGGAGCGACGCCGGCACCGGTGCCGACGCCGGCGCCTAGGCCCGGGCCCGTTCGGCCAGCACCAGGTAGCGGGTCGGCTCGTCGGCGTACGACAGCGGGGTCCAGCCGTTGGCGGCGAGCAGCGGGAAGAGGTGCTCGCGGGCGCGCAGGTCGTCCGGGGTGAGCGGGCGGCCCTTGCGGGCGGCGAGGGCGGCGCGGCCGAGCGGGTGGTAGAGGGCGAGGCGGCCGCCGGGGCGGGTGACCCGGGCGAGTTCGCGCAGGCCCGCGGCCGGGCCGGGGAGGTGGGAGACCAGGCCCGCGCCGAAGACCAGGTCGGCGACCGCGTCGGGCAGCGGCAGCCGGGTGCAGTCGGCCTGGACCAGGGCGGCGTCGGCGCGGTGGGCGGCGGCCCGTTCCAGCATCTCGGGCGTCAGGTCGACGCCGAGCACGGTCCCGTCCGGTCCGACGGCGGCGCGCAGCAGGGGCAGGGCGCGGCCGGTTCCGCAGCCCGCGTCGATCACGAACTGCCCGGCCGCCAGGCCGGTGTCGGCGATCGCGGCGGCGTAACGCGGGCTGTCGTCCGGGTACTTGCTGTCCCAGGTGGCGGCGCGCTCGGCGAAGAAGGCGCGGGTCTCGGCGAGTTCGCGGGCGTGGGCGGGCTGCGGGGTGGTCATGGACGGGAGGCTACCCGGGGGCGGGCCGTGACCCGTCGCGGTGCGGCTCGTTGGACGGGCGGGGGTGTCCGTCGGGGGGTCGCCCGGCTCCGTCCACCGGGGCGTGCGGGGGAGTCGGTGAGTGCGCTCGTCCGGTCGGGTGATCGAAGGGCCCGGTGGCGGCGGATCCCGCACCCCCGTAGATAAAGTTAGGCTTACCTAACTTCGTAAGGGAGCTCCTGCTGTGACCCTCACCGTCGGCACGTACGCCGCACCGGCCGGCGACGCGATCCTGCGCCGCCAGCGCGTCCGCGAATCGGCCGCCCGCACCTACGCCCGGTCCTTCCCGATCGTCCCGGTGCGCGCGAACGGCATGACGGTCGAGGGCGCCGACGGCCGCCGCTACCTCGACTGCCTCTCCGGCGCCGGCACCCTCGCGCTCGGCCACAACCACCCCGTCGTGCTGGAGGCGATCCGCCGCACCCTGGACAGCGGCGCCCCGCTGCACCTGCTCGACCTCGCCACCGCCGAGAAGGACGACTTCACCACCGCCCTGCTGGCCAGCCTCCCGCAGGAGTTCGCCGCCCGGGCCCGGATCCACTTCTGCGGCCCGGCCGGCACCGACGCCGTCGAGGCCGCCCTCAAGCTGATGCAGACCGCCACCGGCCGGCGCGGCGCGCTCGCCTTCACCGGCGCCTACCACGGCATGACCGCCGGCGCCCTCGCCGTCACCGGCAACACCGCCGTCAAGGCCCCGCTGCCCAGCGGCGGCGAGGTCACCCGGCTGCCCTACCCGTACGCCTACCGCTGCCCGTTCGGCGTCGGCGGCGAACGCGGCGCGGAGCTCGCCGTCGCCTACACCGAGCGGCTGCTCGACGACCCGTCCGGCGGGGTGCTGCCGCCCGCCGCGATGATCCTGGAACCCGTGCAGGGCGAGGGCGGCGTCGTCCCCGCCCCCGACGCCTGGCTGCGCGAGATGCGCCGGATCACCGCCGAACGCGGCATCCCGCTGATCCTCGACGAGGTGCAGACCGGCGTCGGCCGCACCGGCCGGATGTGGGCCGTCGAGCACAGCGGCGTCGAACCCGACGCGATGGTGCTCTCCAAGGCCATCGGCGGCAGCCTCCCGCTCGCCGTCGTGGTCTACCGCGAGGAGTACGACGGCTGGCAGCCCGGCGCCCACACCGGCACCTTTCGCGGCAACACCCTCGCCATGGCCGCCGGCGCCGCCACCCTGCGGTACGTCGCCGCCCACGGCCTGGTCGCCCGCGCCGAGACCGTCGGCGCCCGGATCACCGCCCGCCTCGACGGCGCCCGCGACCGCCTCCCGGTGATCGGCGACGTCCGCGGCCGCGGCCTGATGCTCGGCGTCGAACTCGTCGACCCCGAGGGCGAACCCGACAGCTGCGGCGCCCGCCCCGCCGACCCGCGCCTCGCCGTCCGGGTCCGCGAAGCCTGCCTCGCCCGCGGCCTGATCGTCGAGCTCGGCGGCCGCCACGACGCCGTCCTGCGGCTGCTCCCGCCGCTCACCATCACCGACGAGCAGGCCGACGCCGTCCTCGAACGACTCTGCGACGCCATCGAGTTCGCGATGCGCCGACCGGCGGAGGGCAAGTGACCCGCCCCACCGCCAGGCCGGTGGGCCGCCGGTTCCCGCGTGCGGAACGGAAGTCGACGGCCGCCTCATGAACGGAACGAACCACCTCCCCCCTCAGGCGGCCGAACTCCCCGCCGGGGCGGCCGAACTCCCCGCCGGGGCGGCCGAACTCTCCGGTGGGACGGCCGGCCCGCAGGCCCTGCGGCCGCTGATCGCCGAGGTGCTGGCCGGGCTCGCCGCCGGCGCGGTCCGGCGCGACGGGCCGATCGTCCCCGGCGAGCCCGCCGAGGTCGCGGCGGCCGTCCGGGCGGCGCTGGCCGAAGCCCAAGGCCCTTCCGCGCTCGGCCAGTTGGCGGAACTGCTGGCGTACGGCGCGGCCGACCCGGCCGACCCCCGCTGCGCCGCGCACCTGCACTGCCCGCCGCTGGCCGTCGCGGTCGCCGCCGACCTCGCGGTCAGCGCGCTCAACCCCTCCCAGGACTCCTGGGACCAGGCCCCCGCCGCGACCGCCCTGGAGAGCGAACTGCTCGCCGAACTCGCCGTGTCGGTCGGCTTCCGCGCCGACCGGGCGGCCGGCGTGCTGACCACCGGCGGCACCGAGTCCAACCTGATGGGCCTGATGCTCGCCCGGGACCAACGCCTCGGCCCCGACGTCGAGTTGAACGGCCTGCCGGTCGGCGTCCGGCCGTGGATCCTGGCCTCCGAAGCCGCGCACTTCTCCGTCCAGCGCGCCGCCGCGCTGCTCGGCCTCGGCGAACGCGCCGTCCGCACCGTCCCCGTCGACCGCCAACTGCGGATGGAACCGGCCGGATTGGCCCGCGCCTTCGCCGAGGCCGACCGGGAGGGCGCCACCCCCATCGCCGTGGTCGCCACCGCCGGCACCACCGACACCGGCGCGATCGACCCGCTGCCCGCCGTCGCCGACCTGGCCGCCCGCCACGGCACCTGGCTGCACGTCGACGCGGCCTACGGCGGCGGCGCGCTCTTCTCGAAACGGCTCGCCCCGCTGCTCGACGGCATCGAACGCGCCGACTCCGTCTCCCTCGACTGGCACAAACTCGGCTGGCAACCCGCCGCCGTCGGCGTCTTCCTGGCCCGCGAGGCCGGCACCTACGCCTCGCTCGCCCGCCGCGCCGTCTACCTCAACCCGGCCGACGACGAGCAGGCCGGCTACCCCAGCCTGCTCGGCCAGTCGCTGCGCACCACCCGCAGGCCCGACGCGTTCAAACTCGCCGCGACCCTGCGGGTGCTGGGCCGGGACGGCCTCGGCGAACTGGTCGACCGCTGCCACCACACGGCCCGGCGGGCCGCCGAAGTCGTCAGCGAAGCAGATGAGTTGGAGCTGCACTGCGACCCGGTGCTGACCACCGTGGTGTTCCGCTACCGCACCGCCGATCCGGCCCGCGCCGACCACGTCAACGCCGAACTCCGCCGCCGGCTGCTGCGCGAGGGCCGGGCAGTGGTCGGCCGCACCGAACTCCCCGGCCACGGTCCGGGCCGCGTCCGGCTCAAACTCACCCTGCTCAACCCGCACACCACGGAAGAGCAGGTGGCCGCCCTGCTGCGCGCCGTCGTCGAGGCCGGGGCGCACGTCGAGGGCCGCCGGTAGGCAAGGAGGTGGCGGGTGCGCCTCAGACCCCCTCCAGCAGGATCCCCCGGAGGGTCTCCCACTGGTCGGGGTCGGCGGCGACCAGCAGGCCGTTGACGCCGCCAGGGGCCTCGGGGCGGTAGGGGCTGCCGTCGAAGCGGGCGCTGCGGCCGCCGGCCTCGGCGACCAGGAGGGAGCCGGGGGCGTGGTCCCAGGGGAGGGTGCGCCAGTAGAGGAGGAAGTCGAGGGTGCCGTCGACGACCAGCGGGTACTCGATCCCGGCAGCGCCGCGTCCGGGGTCGAGCGGGCCGAGGGCGAGGGCGTTGGCGAGCAGCCGGTGCCCGCCGGGGTGGGCGACGTAGCGGGTCTTCAGGGCGCCGGTCCACCGCTCGGGCGGGGTGGCGACCTTGTCCAGGGTGAGGCGTTCGCCGTCGCGCCAGGCGCCGGCGCCGAGTTCGGCGGTGTACGCGGTGCGGGAGCACGGCTGCCAGATCCAGGACGCCACCGTCTCGCCGCCGCGGACCAGCGAGGCCATCACCGCGTACGAGGAGCGGCCGGCCACGAAGTTGCGGGTGCCGTCGACCGGGTCGACCAGCCAGGCGGCGGGCTCGGCGTGCAGGGCGCGGGCGAGTTCGGGGTCCGCGGCGACCGCCTCCTCGCCGACCACCGGGACGGGGAGCAGCTCGCGCAGGCGCCGGGCGATGATCCGCTCGGCTTCCCGGTCGGCGACGGTGACGATCTCGCCGGGCGCCTTCTCCATCACCTCGCCCTCGGCCAGCGCCCGGAACCGCGGCTCGACCGCCTCCGCCGACGCCTCGACCAGGATCTCGGTGACCTTCTCCATCAGCACGCCCGTGCTCCCTTCCACCACCCCCACTCTCCCATGCCGGGACGTGACGGACGTTGCTCAGGTTGCTGGTGGGGCGGAAGGGGCGCGGCGCGGGCCGGTCAGCGTCCGGTCGGCCGGTCGTACTCGGCGGGGCCCGGCGGTCCATCGCGAGCGCGGACTGGGTCTTGTCGAGGGGTGTGGCGGATATTGCTCAGGTGGCGGGAGGAGCGCGGCGCGGGCGGGTCAGCGTCCGGTCAGCCGGTCGTACTCGGCGGGGACCCGGCGGTCCATCGCGAGCGCGGACCGGGCCTTGTCGAAGGGTGGGGCGGACGTTGCTCAGGCGGCGGGGGGCGCGGCGCGGGCCGGTCAGTGTCCGGTCGGCCGGTCGTACTCGGCGCGGACCCGGCGGTCCATCGCGAGCGCGAACTGGGCCTCGTTGACCGCCCGGGCGAGCGGGCGGACGCGTTCGACCTGCTCGGTCAGCCGGGCCGCCTCGGCGGGCGCGAGGTCGCGGACTCGGGCGAGCGAGCCGAACAGGTGGTCGCGGACCAGGGCGACGAACGCGTCGGCCATCGCGTCGGCGTACTCGCTGGCCCGTCGGCTGACGTCCAGGACGGCGGCCAGCGGCACGCCCTCGTCGACCAGGGCGACGGTGGCATCCATCAGGCGGCGGCTGACGTGGGTGATGCCGTCGGGGTCGACGGTGATGTAGCCCTGGGCGATCGACTCGGCGGTGTTGGCCTCGGTCAGCTGGTCGCCGAACGCGGCGCGCAGCTCGTCCCAGTCGAGGTGCACCGGCGTCTCGTCGGACCAGGGGGCGACCAGCGCGGCCCGCAGGCCGATCAGTTCGGCGACGTCCCGGCCGTCCTCGCCGGCGCCGATCAGTTCGGCGATGCCGCCCAGGGCGTGCCCGCGGTCGAGGAGCTCGGCGATCAGCCGGAGCCGGGCCAGGTGCTCGTCCCCGTACCAGGCGATCCGGCCCTCCTTGCGGGGCGGCTGGAGCAGGCGGCGCTCGCGGTAGAAGCGGACGGTGCGCACGCTGACGCCGGCCGCCTCGGCCAGCTCGGCGACGCGGTAGGCGCGGGGCCCTCCGCCCGGTTCACGGTCCTGCTCGGTCTCCGCCACGCCGGTCAGCATAGGGCCGCCCGGCGGCGCGGAAACAGCGACGCCCCGCGCTATTCCACTCGGTGTCAACAAGGGCTACTCTGCCAAACGCGCCAGTGATTACTGGCAGCATCCAGCGGGACCCCGGACCGCACCGGCACCACCCGGTCCCGCACCGGCACCCCCCACCCTCGCCACCCTCGCCACCCGCCAGGAGGCCCGCCCATGGCACCCCGCACCAAGCAGCCCCCCGCGCCCGCCGGCGACACCCCCCAGCAGCCCGTCCCGCACGTCCGGGTCGCCGTCATCGGCTCCGGATTCGGCGGCCTCGGCGCCGGCGTCCGCCTGCGCCGGGCCGGCTTCACCGACTTCGTCATCCTGGAGCGCGCGGACTCGGTCGGCGGCACCTGGCGCGACAACTCCTACCCGGGCTGCGCCTGCGACGTCCCCTCGCACCTGTACTCGTTCTCGTTCGCGCCCAACCCCGAGTGGCCCCGGGTGTTCTCCGGCCAGCCCGACATCCGCGCCTACCTGGAGCGCGTCGCCGACACCTTCGGCCTCCGCCCCCACCTGCGCTTCGGCGCCGAGGTCACCGAACTGCGCTGGGACGAGGAGCGCGCCCACTGGCGGGTCGCCACCACCGCCGGGAACTGGACCGCCGACGCCGTGGTCTCGGCCGCCGGACCGCTCGCCGACCCGCAGATCCCCGACCTGCCCGGCCTGGACGCCTTCCCCGGCAAGGTCTTCCACTCCTCCCGCTGGGACCACGACTACGACCTGACCGGCAAGCGCGTCGCCGTGGTCGGCACCGGCGCGTCCGCCGCCCAGATCGTCCCCGCCATCCAGCCGACCGTCGGCACGCTCACCGTCTTCCAGCGCACCCCCGCCTGGGTCCTGCCGCGCGCCGACCGCGAGGTCACCGGCGTCGAGCGCTGGCTGCACGCCAAGCTCCCGCCCACCGGACTGCTGCGCCGCGCCGGGCTCTTCGCGATGCGCGAACTCCAGGTCGACGCGTTCGTCCGCCGCCCGCAGCTGCTGAAGCTCGTCCAGCAGGTCGCGCTGCGGCACCTGCACCGGGCCGTCGCCGACCCGGCCCTGCGGGCCAAGCTCACCCCCGACTACCGGATCGGCTGCAAGCGCATCCTGCTCAGCAACACCTACTACCCGGCGCTGGCCGCCGCCAACACCGAGGTGGTCGCCGGGGGCCTGCGCGAACTGCGCGGCTCCACCCTGATCGGCGCGGACGGCAGCGAGCACGAGGTCGACGCCATCGTGTTCGGCACCGGCTTCCACGTCACCGACCTGCCGATCGCCGAACGGGTCTTCGGCATCGGCGGCACCGCGCTCGCCGAGAGCTGGAAGGACGGCATGGAGGCGCTGCGCGGCTCCACCGTGCACGGCTTCCCCAACCTGTTCTTCCTGATCGGCCCGAACACCGGACTCGGCAACAACTCGATGATCCTGATGATCGAGTCCCAGCTGAACTACCTGGTCGACGCGCTCACCACCCTCGACTCGGTCGGCGCCACCGCCATGCAGCCCACCGTGCGGGCCCAGCGCCGGTGGAACCTGGAACTCCAGCACCGGATGGGCCGCACCGTCTGGACCACCGGCGGCTGCCGCAGCTGGTACCTCGACCAGGACGGCAAGAACACCGTCCTGTGGCCCGCCTCCACCAGCGCCTTCCGCCGCGCCACCCGGCACGTCGACCTCACCGAGTACGAGCTGATCAAGCGCCCCGCCGCCGCGCGGGCCACCGCCGCGACCGCGGCCGACACCGCCGGGAAGGTGACCGCGTGAGCCCCGCCCGCCCGGTCCCCGCCGACTGCGTCCTGCCCGACCCCGCCGCCGTGCGCACCGTCCGCTCCGCCGACGGCGCGGTGCTCAACGTCGAGGAGTACGGGCCCGACGGCGCGCCGCTGATCGTCCTCGCCCACGGCTGGACCTGCTCCACCGCCTTCTGGGCGCCGGTCGTCAACCGGCTCGCCGCCGACTTCCGGATCGTCGCCTACGACCAGCGCGGCCACGGCCGCAGCCCCGCCCCCGCCGGCGCGGCCGGCTACTCCACCGCCAAGCTCGCCGACGACCTCGAAGCGGTGCTCGACGCCACCGTCCCCGCCGGGCGGCGCGCCGTCGTCGTCGGGCACAGCATGGGAGGCATGACCGTCATGGCGGCCGGCGACCGGCCCGGCGTCGCCCGGCGCACCGCCGCCAACGTGCTGCTCAACACCGGCCCCGGCGCGCTCGTCGCCGAACTCGCCGTGCTGCCGCCCGCCGTCCGCGCCAAGGCCGTCCGGCGCTTCCTGCACCGGCGGATCCTGCGCTCCCGGCTCCCGCTCGGCCCCGTCACCGGCTTCAGCCGGGCCGCCCTCAAGTACGCCACCATGGGCCCCGCCACGCCCGCCGACCGGGTCGAGGCCTGCGCGCAGGTGGTGCACGCCTGCCCGACCGGGGTCCGCTACCACTGGGCGACCGTGCTCGACACCCTCGACGTCCACGACGCACTGGCCCGGATCACCGCCCCCACCGCCGTCATCGCCGGCAGCCACGACCGGCTCACCCCGCCCGTCCACGCCCGCCGGATCGCCGCCGCCCTCGCCGACCCGCGCGGCCTGCTCGAACTCCCCGGCACCGGCCACATGAGCCCGGTCGAACGCCCCGCCGAGGTCGCCGCCGAGATCCGCCGGGTCGCCGCCCTGGTCCAGGACCCGCCCGCCGCGGAGCCCGCCGCCGGCCCGTACGCCGCCGAACCCACCGCCGACCCGTCCACCGCGCAGCCCCTTGAGGAGACCGCATGACACCGCCGCTGTCCTCGCAGGTCGTCGTCATCACCGGAGCCGCCCGCGGCCTCGGCGCGCTGATGGCCCGCAAGCTCGCCGAACGCGGCGCCAAGGTCGCCCTGGTCGGCCTGGAGCCCGCCGAACTCAAGGCGGTGGCCGCCCAGTGCGGCGACCACGCCTCCGCCTGGGAGGCCGACGTCACCGACCTGGACGCGCTCACCGAGGTCGCGAACCGGATCAAGGACCGCTACGGGCGGATCGACGCCGTGGTCGCCAACGCCGGCATCGCGCTCGGCGGCCCGATGCAGGACAGCGACCACCGCACCTGGACCCGGGTCGTCGAGGTCAACCTGCTCGGCTCCGTCGCCACCGCCCGGGCCTTCCTGCCCGCGCTCGCCGAGAGCCGCGGCTACCTGCTGCAGATCGCCTCGCTCGCCGCGCTCACCCCCGCCCCGCTGATGTCCGCGTACTGCGCCTCCAAGGCCGGGGTCGAGTCCTTCGCCCACGCGCTCCGCGCCGAGGTCGCCCACCAGGGCGTCAAGGTCGGCGTCGGCTACCTGAGCTGGACCGACACCGACATGGTGCGCGGCGCCGACCAGGACGCCGTGCTGCGGCAGATGCGGGCCAAACTGCCCTGGCCCGCCAACAAGACCTACCCGATCGGCCCCGCCGTCGACCGCCTGGTGGCCGGCCTCGCCCGCCGCTCCGCCCACGTCTACGCCCAGGCCTGGCTGCGCGGCATGCAGCCGGTCCGCGGCTTCCTCCCCGGCCTGATCGCCCTCGTCGGCTCCCGCGACGTCGCCCGCCTCGCCCCCGAACTCAAGGCCACCGCCGCCACCCGCCTGCGCCCCGTCGGCGCGGGCGGCCGGGCCGACCAGGCCGCCCGGACCGGTCAGGGGGAGTGACCGGTCAGGGGGAGTGACCGGCCCACCGGAGCGGACCGGCGGAGGGGGACGGGCGGGTGGCCGGCTCGGGGGAGAGCCGGTCACCCGCCCGTCGTCCGGTGACGACCGGACCGGCGCTCGTCCGATCATCGGTGGTGGGAGGTCCGATCATCGTCCTGGCGTCGGTCCGATCATCGGTGGTGGGAGGTCCGATCATCGCCCGCCGGGCCGCCGTCAGGTCCCGTGCACCGACACCTCGCGCAGCGAGTAGCCCCACTGGGTCGCCCGCGCCGTCCCGTGGAAGCGGACGTACCGGGCGGCGGTCGGCGGGAAGGCGGCGGTGTCCAGGCCGCCGTCGCCCGCCGTGGTGGACCAGACGGTGCGCCAGGCGGTGCCGTCGGTGGAGACCTCGATCCGGTAGGACCTGGCGTAGGCCCGCTCTCAGTCCAGGGTCACCCGGTCGACCGGGTGGACGGCGCCGAGGTCGAGGCGCAGCCACTGGTCGTCGCTCCAGTCGCTGGCCCAGCGGGTGGCGCGGTCGCCGTCCACGGCGCGGCCGGGCTGGTAGGAGGTGAACGGGTTCCACTCGGCGGAACTGGCGGAGGCGGCCGCGCCGGTGGCCAACTCCCGTCCCGGGCCGTGCTGTTCGGTGGCCCGCCAGGTGGTCAGGTAGGACTGCGCGCCGCGCAGCAGGTCGTCCACCACCCGCTGCCCGCCGGGGGCGAGGCGGATCTGCTCGATCCAGTCCGGCAGCAGTCCGGCGTGCGCCAGGCCGTCCGTGTTGACGTCCCACGTCCGGTCGCCGGTGACCTGCCGGTCCAGCAGCGAGCCGCCGTCCGCCGAGCGGAACGGGTACGTCACGCTGGTCGGCGCGTTCGGGCCGACCGGGCCCGGCCAGCCGCCGACGCCGTTCAGGTCGCTGCCGTAGCCGTAGCCGACCCCGTACGCCGCGCGCAGCGCCGAGGTGCGGTCCGCCTCGGCGACGAAGCCGGCCGCGTCGTGCGGGTACTGGGCGGCGAACCCGCCCAGCCGGTAGAGGCGTTCGGTCCAGTCGAGGTCCATCCAGCTGTGGCTGGAGAGCACGCCCGGGTAGCCCTTCGCCTCCAGCAGCTCGAAGGCGCCGCGGGCCGCCTTGGCGCTCATGTGGTCGACCTCCAGCATCATGTGGCGCTTGACCAGGCCGTCGATCGCGTACGCGCCGAGTTCGGTCAGGCCGCGGGTGTTGCACTGCGCGGCGGCCGCGTACGTCGGCAGGCTCACGCCGGCGGGCAGCAGCGCGTTCGCCTGCGCGGTGGGCAGGCCGATCGGGTTGTCGTGCTGCGGGCCGGTGCACTGCTCGGTGGTCCAGAAGGTGCCGGTGGAGAGGAACTGCCCGGCGTTGACGGCCACCCCGGTGGTGCCCTCGTCGAAGCGCACCCCGCACAGCGCGTTGTCGAACTTGTGGCACAGGAACATGCTGCGCACGCCCAGCGCGTACAGCTCGTCCAGCCCGCGGTCGATCGCCGCCCGGTCGCACTGCGGCACGTCCAGCACCTGCTTGCAGCCGAAGGGTTCCGAGGTCTCCACGCCGAGCACCACGGCCAGTTTGCCCTGCGCGACGACCGCCCGGGCCTGCTCGGAGTCGGTCACGATGCGGAACCAGCCCCTGCCGGGGCCGCCGTACATCCGGTCCACGTAGTCCTGGAGTTCGTACGACTTCTTCGCCTCGGTGCGGATCGCCGTCATCTCGTCGCAGGGGCGGTCCTTGTACGGGTAGATCGAGCAGAGCAGCCCGTTGGTCACCAGGTCGTTCACCAGGACGCGCTCGCCGCCGCGCCAGGCCCGCTCGACCCAGGCGTAGTAGTCCTGCTGGTGGCTGAGCGAGTCGTGGGCGGGCCAGTCGGTGAAGGTCGGCCAGCCGACCGGGTCGTGGTGGCCGTCCGCGCCGCCGGTGACGTTCTCGAAGAGGGCGAGCGCGCCGTCCGGGTAGTGCTCGGGGCAGTCCTTCAGCGCGTCCGCGACGCCCTGCGCGGAGAACGCGGAGCCGCAGATCACCCGGCCGCCGAAACCCTCGGCCGACATCAGGTGGTTGTGGGCGTCGACGAAGCCGCGGACGGCGCCGTCCGGGCCGGTGCCGCGGAACGGTTCGCCGGTCACGTCGATCCGCGAGTCCGGCACCGGCCGGGCGACCGGGTCCCACCACCCGTCGGCGGCCCGGGCGGTGGGCGTCGGCCCGGCGCCGGTGGCGAGGACGGCCGCGAACAGGAGCAGCGGCAGCAGGCGGGCGAGGGCGTTCCTGGCGCGGTGGTTCCTGGCTCGGTGGTTCCCGGTCATGGTCACCTCTCGGCTCGGGGGAGGCGGCGCTGGTGGGGCGTCCGGTGTGCGGTCTCCCGAGAATCCCGAGGGTCTGACGTGCCGTCAAGGCGTCCGACCGGATTTACTGACCGGTCAGTAGGGGGCGGCGGCCGGTGCGCCGCCGGTCCCCGGACGCGCGTCGGGCCCGGCCCCGTGGGGAGGGGCGGGCCCGGGCGTGCGAAGGCGGTGCCGGGCCGTCAGTGCCGCGGGGGGCGGGGGCGGGCCGGCGGTGCGACTTCTATGGAGCGAGCGTGGAGCCGAACGGACATCAGTTCTCCTGGAAGGGATGGGGCGCCGCGTGGGACGGCGGCGCTGCCCGAAACCGTAGGGTGATCGGACGAACGCCGGGGCGGGGCGCGCCGCCGACGCCGTCCGGGTCGCCCGAAGGGCCGAGGCGTCCGTGGGCCGGTCGGTCGATGCGGTGTCGGGCTACCGCCCGGTACGGTCGGGTCCATGACCACCGCTCTCATCACCGGCGCCACCGCCGGCATCGGCGCCGCCTACGCCAACCGCCTGGCCCGCGACGGCCGCGACCTGGTGCTGGTCGCCCGCGACACCGAACGCCTCGCCGCGTCCGCCGCCGAACTCACCGCCCGCCACGGCGTCCGGGTCGAGACGCTGACCGCCGACCTCGCCACCGAGGCCGGCATCGAGGCCGTCGAGGAACGCCTGCGCGACTCCGCCCGCCCCGTCGACGTCCTGGTCAACAACGCCGGCTTCGGCCACCGGGGCACCTACCTGGACGTTCCCGTGCAGGACGAGCTCGACATGCTGAAGGTGCACGTCGAGGCGGTGCTGCGGCTCACCACGGCCGCCGTCCCCGGCATGCGCGAGCGCGGCTTCGGCGCGGTCGTCAACGTCGCCTCGGTGGCCGCGTTCCTGCCGCGCGGCACCTACGGCGCGACCAAGGCCTGGGTGGTCAACTTCACCCTCGGCATCGCCCGCGACCTGGCCGGCAGCGGCGTCCGCCTGCAGGTGCTCTGCCCCGGCTTCACCCGCACCGAGTTCCACCAGCGGGCCGGCATGGGCACCTCCTCCATCCCGGCCTGGGGCTGGCTGACCGCCGACCGCGTCGTCGACGACTCGCTGCGCGACCTGGCCCGCAACCGCCCGCTCTGCGTCCCCAGCAAGCGCTACAAGGCGGCCGTCGCCGCCGCGAAGCTGCTGCCGCCGGGCGGCCTCGGCAAGGTCTCCAACACGGCGGGCCGCGACTACCGCAAGCCCTAGCGGAGCGGCCCCGGCGGCGGGGGGCCCGGCGACAGAGGAACCGGCGGCGGGGGCCCGGCGGCGGGGCGGCCGGTGCGGGGGTGCCGGGGGTGGCGGGGCGGGAATGCCGAGAAGTTTAGGTTTGCTAATGATGAGCAAGGCTCGCTAAGCTCGGCCCGTCACCCCTACACCGACCCCCAGGAGGTCCCCGTGCAACCGAACCGGATCGACTGGACGCCGCCCGAGGGCCAGCGGAGGGAACCCGCCCAGGTGCGGCGGATCCTGCGGCTCTTCCGCCCCTACGCCGGGCGGCTGGGTCTGGTGGGACTGCTGGTCGCGGCGTCCGCCGTGGTGTCGGTGGTCACGCCGTTCCTGCTGCGCGCGGTGCTGGACACCGCGATACCGCAGGGGCGGACGGGGCTGCTCAGCCTGCTCGCGCTCGGGATGATCGCGGCCGCCGTGGTCACCAGCGTGCTGAACGTGCTGCAGACGCTGATCTCCACCACCGTCGGCCAGCGCGTCATGCACGACCTGCGGACGTCCGTCTACCGGCACCTGCAGCGGATGTCGCTGGCGTTCTTCACCCGCACCCGCACCGGCGAGGTGCAGTCCCGGATCGCCAACGACATCGGCGGCATGCAGGCCACCGTCACCGGCACCGCCACCTCGCTGGTGTCGAACCTGACCGCCGTGGTCGCCAGCGTGGCCGCGATGGTCGCGCTCGACTGGCGGCTGACGGTCGTCTCGCTGCTGCTGCTCCCGGTGTTCGTCTGGATCAGCCGCCGGGTCGGCCGCGAGCGCAAGAAGATCACCGGTGAGCGGCAGCGCCGGCTGGCCGGGCTGTCCTCCGCCGTCCAGGAGTCGCTGTCGGTCAGCGGCATCCTGCTCGGCCGCACGATGGGCCGCTCCGACTCGCTGACCCGCGAGTTCGCCGAGCAGTCGGACGAGCTGGCCGGACTGGAGGTGCGCGCCAGCATGGCCGGGCGGTGGCGGATGTCCACCATCGGCATCGTGATGGCCGCGATGCCCGCGCTGATCTACTGGGCGGCCGGCCTGGCCTCCGCCGCCGGGGCGCCGATCGTCTCGCTCGGCACCCTGGTCGCGTTCGTCTCGCTCCAGCAGGGCCTGTTCCGGCCCACCGTCAGCCTGCTGTCCACCGGCGTGGAGGTGCAGACCTCGCTCGCCCTGTTCCAGCGGATCTTCGAGTACCTCGACCTGCCGGTGGAGATCGACGAGCCCGAGCACCCCGTCCACCTGGAGCGGATCCGCGGCGACGTCCGGTTCGAGGGCGTCGAGTTCCACTACCGCCCCGACCAGGACCGCCCCACCCTGTCCGGCATCGACCTGACCGTCCCGGCCGGCGGCTCGCTCGCCGTGGTCGGCGAGACCGGCTCCGGCAAGTCGACCCTGTCCTACCTGGTGCCGAGGCTGTACGACGCCACCGCCGGCCGGGTCCTGATCGACGGGGTGGACGTGCGCGAGCTGTCCTTCGAGACGCTGGCCCGCGCGGTCGGCGTGGTCTCCCAGGAGACCTACCTGTTCCACGCCTCGGTCGCCGACAACCTGCGCTTCGCCAAGCCCGACGCCACCGACGCCGAACTCGTCGAGGCCGCCCGGGCCGCCCAGGTCCACGACATGATCGCCGCGCTCCCGGACGGCTACGACACCATGGTCGGCGAACGCGGCTACCGCTTCTCCGGCGGCGAGAAGCAGCGCCTGGCGATCGCCCGCACCGTGCTGCGCAACCCGCCGATCCTGGTCCTGGACGAGGCGACCAGCGCCCTCGACAACCAGACCGAGCACGCCGTCCAGCAGGCCCTGGACGCCCTCGCCGCCGGCCGCACCACCCTCACCATCGCGCACCGGCTCTCCACCGTCCGGGACGCCGACCGGATCGCCGTCCTCGACCGGGGCGAGATCACCGAACTCGGCACCCACGACGAGCTCCTCGCCCGGGACGGCCGCTACGCCGCGCTGGTCCGCCGCGAGGCGCTCCCGGTGCCCGCGGCCTGAGCCGGGGGCTCACCCCCAGGGCCGCAGCTTCTCCGGGTTGCGCACCACCCAGACCCGGGCGATCCGGTCCCCGACGACGTCGAACGCGAACACGCCCACGGTGACCCCGGCCACCCGCGCGACCAGCCCCGGGCGGCCGTTCACCGGGCACTCCACCAGCACCGTGCCGGCCGGCGCCCCGCCGTACCCGGCCACCGTGCGGGCGATCCGCTCCCCGCCCGTCAGCGGCTCCAGCAGCGCGCCGACCAGGCCGCCGCCGTCCGCGACCACGGTCGCGTCCGGGTCCAGCAGCCCCACCAGCGCGCGGACGTCCTTCGCCTCCCAGGCCCGCTTGAACTCCCGCACCAGCGCGCCCTGCACCGGCGCCGGGGCGGTCGACGGCGCCGCCGCCCGGACCCGGCGGCGCCCCGAGACGGCCAGCTGGCGGCAGGCCGCCGCCGAACGGCCCACCACCACCGCCACCTCGGGGAACGGGTAGCCGAACACGTCGTGCAGCACGAAGGCGACCCGCTCGGCCGGGGTCATCGACTCCAGCACCACCAGGAACGCCATGTGCACCGACTCGTCCAGGGTGACCCGGTCCGCCGGGTCCCCGTCCGCGCCCCGCCCCGGGCCGTCCCCCGGCACCGGCTCGGGCAGCCACTCGCCCACGTAGCGCTCCCGCCGCACCCGGGCCGAGCCCAGCAGGTCCAGGCAGATCCGCCCGACCACCGTGGTCAGCCAGCCGCCCGGCGCCACCACCTCCGCCCGCCGCCCCGGCGCCATCGCGTACCAGCGGGCGTACGCCTCCTGCACCACGTCCTCGGCGTCGGCCAGCGAACCCAGCAGCCGGTACGCCACGTCGGTCAGCCGCCGCCGCTCGGCCGCCACCACCCGCAGGACCTCGTCCCGCCGTCCGTCCACGGTCTCCTCCACGCCGCTCCTCCTCGTTCCGTCCCCCCGTAGACCGGACAGCGCCCCGGAACGTGACAGCGGCCCGCACCTCACACGTCGGCGGGCCGTTTCGTCGTACTGGTGGACAACCGAACGGAGAGAGCGATGAACGACTTCCAGCCGGTCGCGGACCGGGTCGAGATCCAGGCCCTGCAGGCCGAGTTCACCGACGCGGTGATGATGCGCGACCGCCCCCGGCTCGCGGCGCTGTTCACCCCCGACGGGGTGCTGCGGATGCCCGACGTGCCGATCGAGCTGACCGGCCCCGAGCAGATCCGGGCCGGCGGCGAGAGACTCCAGGAGCAGTGGGAGTTCTTCGTGCAGAACACCCACCCCGGCACCGTCCGGATCGACGGCGACACCGCCACCGGACGGGCCCACATGTACGAGCTGATCCGGCTCCGCGACGGCTGGCAGGGCGTCAACCACGCCGTCTACCACGACCGTTACCGGCGCACCCCGGAAGGCTGGCGGTTCACCGAACGGGTCTACGAGATCCGCTACCTGGACACCAGCCCGCTCGGCGGCACCGCCCCCGGCACCGCCCCCGGCACCACCCGCCCCGACCCCGCCGCCCCCGCCACCGAGGACCGGCTCCAGCGGGCCGCCGCCGCCCTCGCCGCGCGCGGCTTCGCCGTCGAGGTCCTGGACGACGCCGCGGCCGCCCGCGAGCGCGTCCGCGCGCTCCTCCCGGACGGCGCGAGCGTGCTCACCACCGCCAGCGAGACGCTCCGGCTCTCCGGCATCGAGGAGGACGTCGACGGCCGCCCCGGCGCGGTCAAGCCCCGCCTGCTCGCCATGGACCGCGAACGCGAGGCCGACGAGCTGCGCCGCCTGCTCGCCACCCCCGACGTCGTCCTCGGCAGCGTCAACGCCCTCGTCGAGACCGGCGCCCTGGTGCTCGCCTCCGCCTCCGGCAGCCAGCTGCCCGCCCACGGCGGGGGCGCGGGCCACGCCGTCTGGGTGGTCGGCGCCCAGAAGCTCGTCCCCGACCTGCCCGCCGCCCTGCGCCGGGTGCACGAGCACACCCTGCCGCTGGAGGACGCCCGCAGCCGGGAGGCGTACGGCGCGCCCGCCGCCGTCAACCAGCTCCTGGTGCTGCACGCCCCGCCCCGGCTCGCCCGCGGCACCGTCCTGCTGCTGCGGGAGGCCATCGGCTACTGAACCGGCGCCGCCCGGGCCCGCCGCTCCCCGCGCCGGGGGAGGAGCGGGCCGGGCGGCGGGCCTCAGGCGCTGAAGTCGGCCGTCCGCTCCGGGGAGGCCTCGGCGAGCGCCTTCGTGACGGCCTCGACGCCCGCGCGCAGGCCGTAGACCGGCGTCGCGGGCTGCTGGCGCCAGGAGTCGTCGATGCCGCCGGCGTCGACCGTGTCGAAGCCGAGCGCGTCGATCAGCCCGCGCACCAGCTCCTTGGCGGCCGGGTCGTCGCCCGCCACCGGCAGGGCGATCCGCTCCGGGTCGCCGGCCGGGCGCGGGGCGTCCAGGATGTCCTGCGCGTAGGTGCCGTTGAAGGCCTTCACCACGGGGTGGCCGAGCTGCCGCTCGACCCAGCGGCTCTCGGTCAGGCCCTCGTCCTCGATGGCGGCGATCCGGCCGTCCCGCTGGCGCGGGTAGTAGTTGTTGGTGTCGAGCACGGCGAAGCCCTCGGCCGCGCCGGCCAGCACGTCGTCGGGCAGGTCGGGGACGTTCTTCAGCGGGATGGTCACCACGACCAGCTCCGCGCCCGCCGCCGCCTCGCCGACCGGCACGGGCGTCGCGCCCGTCTCGGCGGCGAGGTCGGCCAGTGTCTCGGGGCCGCGCGAGTTGGCCACCGCCACCTGGTGGCCGAGGGAGGTGAGGCGGCGGGCCAGGTTGCCGCCGATGTTGCCCGCGCCGATGATGCCGATCTTCATGGAACGCTCTCCGTGCCTCTCGGGTCCGTGTCGCGAGCCCGGGGAGGAAGGGCCCGCGAGGAAGCCGAACAGGCTCGCCCGCCCGGTTGTTCCCGGACGGGCGGAAGTCTCCCGACGGAGCGTCAGGCGGCCTTGGGCGACTCGTTGTACTGCTCGGCCAGCTCCTGCCCGGACAGCGCGTGGATCGCCGCCATCACCTCGTCGGTGACCTGGCGGCGGGCCTTGGCCGAACGGGCCTGGCCGTGCAGCTCGTCGAAGTGCAGCGGCTCGCCGAACCGCACGCTGATCCTGCGCAGCCGGGGGATCCGCTTGCCGACCGGCAGGATGTGCTGCGGCCCCTCCAGCGCGACCGGCACCACCGGGACGCCGGCGGTCAGCGCCAGCCAGGCCACGCCGGTCTTGCCGCGGTACAGGCGGCCGTCCAGCGAGCGGGTGCCCTCCGGGTAGATGCCGAAGGCCCGGCCGGAGTTCAGGATCTCCAGGCCCTCGTCCAGCGAGGCGGTGGCGGCCCGGACGCTGCCCCGCTCGACCGGGACGGCGTTGATCACGTGGGTGAAGAAGAACCGGGACACCGCGCCCTTGAGGCCGGTGCCGGTGAAGTACTCGGCCTTGGCCAGGAAGAACACCTGGCGCGGCGCGGCCAGCGGGATGACCACGCTGTCGACGAACGACAGGTGGTTGCTCGCCAGGATCACCCCGCCCTTGCGCGGCACGTTCTCCAGGCCCTCGATCGTCGGCCGGTACAGGGCCTTCGCGAGCGGCTTGAGCACGAGCTTGGTGACGAGGTCGATCACGGTGTTGGCCCTCCCTGGCCGGACAGACGATCCGGCCGGGGAGCGTCCCCGGCCGGGGGCCCGCCGCGGGGGCGGGGCGCGCGGCACGGTACGGGGCCGGACCGCTGGGTAACGGATCGCAGACTACGACATGCACCCCGCGGTCCGTCCACACCCGGCGCCGCCGTGGCGCTGCGATCCTTGTCACGCCCGCCTCGTGGACGGCCGCCTGCTCACATGGTGAGACGGCGGGGTCGGGTCAGCCGCGGACCGGGAAGATCCGGCTGACCACCCGCTCGGCGGCCCGCCCGTCGTCCCAGGGGCAGAACCGCTCCCGGAAGCGCCGCCGGGCCTCCGGCTCCGGGTCGCCCGCGAGCAGCGCCGCGACCAGCGCGTCCTGCTCGGTGGTGACCGCGCCGGGCGGCTCCTTCATCAGGTCGAAGTACACGCCGCGGACCTCCTGGTACTCCTCCCAGTCGGGGGCGTACACGGCGATCGGCCGGTCCAGCACCGCGTAGTCGAACATCATCGAGGAGTAGTCGGTGACCAGTGCGTCCGCCGCCAGGTAGAGGTCCTCGACGACTGGGTGGTCGGAGACGTCCAGCAGGGTCGCCGCGCCCGGCCCGGCGGTCAGGTCGCCCGCGCCGCCGTCGTGGAAGTAGTGGGTGCGCACCAGCACCGTCCAGCCGGAGCCGAGCCGTTCGGCCAGCGCGGGCAGGTCCAGCAGCGGCAGGTAGCCGCCGCGGGACTCCCGGTGGGTCGGCGCGTACAGCACGGTGCGCTGCCCGTCGGCGATGCCCAGCGCGCGGCGGGCGTCGACGCACTGCCCGGGGGTGGCCAGCGCCAGGCGGTCGTTGCGCGGGTAGCCGGTGTCGAGGATCTGGTAGGTGCCGGGGAAGGCGCGGGCGAAGTGCCGGCTGGTGTGCGGGTTCGGCGAGACCAGGTAGTCCCAGCGCCCGACCACCTCGCGCAGCCGCTCGAAGTCCATCCCGTCCGCCGCGAGCGGCCGGTCCACCAGGTCCATGCCCATCGCCTTCAGCGGCGTGCCGTGCTGGGTCTGCACGTGCACGCTGCCGGTGCGCTTGGTCATCGCGTGCGGGAAGTTGACGTTGTTGACGAAGTACTTGGCGGTGGCCATCGCCTTCAGGTAGGCGGGCGTGTTGACGATCACGTACGGCACCCCGGCGGGCAGCGTGGCGGCCCGCTCGGCGTTCTCCACCACCCACACCCCGCGCACCTGCGGCGCCAGCTCCTTCGCCTTGGCGTAGATCGCCGCCGGGTTGCAGGCGTACCCGCGGTGCCAGTACGCCGCGTACACCGCCAGGTTCTCGTCGATCGGCAGCCGCTTGAAGGTGTTGTACGCGGTGAGCCGGGCCCCGCCGCGGACCACCTTCTTCACGCCGGGCGCCACCGCCCTGGTGCCGCGCTTGACCGCGCCCGGCAGCCGGCCGCCGCGCCGCAGCTCGGCGTAGGCGCGCCGGGAGCCGCGGGCGGCCAGCCGGTACTGGACGCCGCGCACGCCGGGCGGGTAGTGGTAGCCGGCCGGCCGGTGCTTGGCGAAGTGGCCGGTGATCCGGGCGAAGAACTCCGCGCGCAGCTCGGGCGGGACCAGTCCCGGGGTGTCGTAGACGGTGAGCGCCTGCTTGACGGTGCGGTCGAAGACCAGGGTGCGCAGGGCGTTCGCCCGGTCGTTCCGCTCCAGGAAGGCGAAGATCGCGTCGTACTGGGCGAAGGCGTCGGCGTGCTTGGCGGAGGCGGTGGCGGTGATCGCGCCCGGGCGGCCGCGCCGGTAGTTGTAGCAGGGCCGGTCGAGGTAGAGCAGCCGGTCGGCGGCCAGCAGCAGCGGGTAGGTGACCGAGATGTCCTCGTAGTGCCCGCGGCCGAAGTGCACGTCCAGGCCGAGCAGGTAGTCGCGGCGCATCACCTTGTTCCACACCGCGAGGACGGCGTTGAACAGCGCCGGGTGCTCGGCGGCGGTGCAGCCGGAGACCAGCGGGGAGCCGGCCAGCACCTTGCGCCACGGGTTCGGCTCGCGGCCGCCGTCGGGGTAGACGTGGGTGAAGTCGGTCAGCAGCACGTCGGCCGGCAGCTCGCGGGCGGTCTCGGCGCGCAGTTCGGCCAGGACGGCGTCGATGCTGCCCTCGGGCAGCCAGTCGTCGCTGTCGACGAACCAGACGTACGTGCCGGTGGCCTCGGCCAGCCCGGCCGTGCGGGCGCCGCCCAGGCCCTGGTTCTCGGTCAGGTGCAGTACCCGCGTCCGGGGGTCGCGGGCCGCGTGCGCGTCCAGCAGGGCGCCGCAGTTGTCGGGGGAGCGGTCGTCCACCGCGATCAGCTCGACCTCGCCGGGCGCGGCGCCCTCGGCCCGGAGCGAGTCCAGGCACTGCGGCAGGAAGCGCTCCACGCCGTGAACGGGCAGGACGATGCTGAGCAGGGGTGGCACGTGCGTTCACTCCGCGAAGGGACGAGGGTGGCGGCCGGCGGGGCGCCCGGTACGGACACTCTACCGAGCCGGGCTGGGGGCTCCCTGGGAGCGGACGGGGCCCGGGGCGGGCCGGCGGGCCCGGTGCCGGGGCCGCGGCACCCCGGGCGCAGGTGGTCGGGGTGACCGGGGTGCCGCGGACGGCGGGGAAACGCGACCGCCGGTGCCGCGCCGTAGGAGCGGCGGCACCGGCAGTCCGGTTGGCGGTCCGACCGACCCTCAACGATCGACCGCCGGTCCGTCCACCACGTCGGAGTCGGGCCGCCGCAGCGTCGAGACGGCCGGACAGTGACTCACCGTGGTGTCGGAAGGGTAACGGGATGGTCGGGTGGTTCGTTCATACTCGAAATCACCCGACCGGGGATGGGTGGGTGTTCCCGGCGATCCCGTGTCGATACAGATATTGCTTGGAGGTTTCAGCCACGTCAATCCCTCGTATGTGTTCAATTTCTGAACTCGGGATGTCGTGGCCGCGACGGTCTCGCGCCGGGGTGCGCCGAGCGCGCGGTGCTTGGATGGTGCACCATCAACCGATGCGCAGTCGTGACCGAGACCGGCGGGCCCTGGTGGGGCGTCAGTTCCGTTCGCACGATACGGTGGCAGAACACCAGGACGGTTGTGTGAAGGCCGTCGTAGCCGGATAGTCTTCGCCTCACGGCCCTGGCGCCTCGTAGGGGTGGGAATACAGATGGAACAGATGCAAGTGCGACCGCGGCCCCGGGTGCCCGCGATCCAGTGCGGCGTCGGCACGACCGGCCGCCGGATCGACCGGCACCTGGCCGTCCTCGGCGCGCCCGCGCTCGCCGCGGTGGACACGGCGGAGGCCCTCGGCCTGATAAGGGAGCTGACCCCGCGCGGGCCCAGCGCCCCCGCGGCCGCCGCCTCGCCGCGCCGCAGCGCCCGGGTCTCCCTGATGGCCCCGCTGCGCCGCCTGAAGCGCAGCCTCTTCGGCAGCCGCCGCTGACCCGGCGGGCCTCCGGACGCGCGAGCGCACCCGGTGGCCCGCCGAGGTCGGCTGCCGGCACCCGACGGACCGGGAGAAGTCCGTCGGGCCTTCGTCGTACCCTCCCGCCGCCGTGGCGCACGGTGGCGGCCCGCTGGCGCGCCCTGGCGGGACCCTGGCGGTCGGGTGGCGTTCGGCCGTCACCCCTAGCGGGAGGCGCACCAAGATCGGCCAGGATGGTTCCATGTCCGACACCTTCCACACCCAGACGCTCGACATCACCACCGGCCGCGACGAAGTCGCCCTGGACGTCACCGACCGCTGCCACGCCTTCCTCCGGGAAGTCGCGGACGGCCGCGACGGACTGCTCAACGTCTTCGTCCCGCACGCCACCGCGGGCATCGCCGTGATCGAGACCGGCGCCGGCAGCGACGACGACCTGCTCGCCACCCTGCGCGAACTGCTCCCCGCCGACGACCGCTGGAACCACCGGCACGGCAGCCGCGGCCACGGCCGCGACCACGTGCTGCCCGGCCTGGTCGCCCCGCACGCCACCCTGCCCGTGATCGGCGGCCGGATCGCCCTCGGCACCTGGCAGTCCGTCGTCCTGATCGACACCAACGGCGACAACCCGCGGCGCAGCCTCCGGCTCTCCTTCCTCGGCTGACGTCCCGCAGGCGCCCCGCAGGCGTCCCGTGGCCGCCCCGTGGAACGCCCCACCGCCGGGGGCCCGTCCGACCCGTGGAAGGGCCCCGCCCGCGGGCGGGGCCCGGCGTACCCTGGACGGCATGGGAGAACAGCAGTCGACGGCGGCCGGGAACGGACCCGAACAGGTCTGCGAGGTGTCCGCCGACCCCGAGCAGGCCCTGCGCGGACTGCGGCCCGGCGGGCCGGGCGAACGGGCCGCGTGCGTGCTGTGCGGCGAGCCGACCGAGCACCCGGCCGACGCCCCCGGCAGCCCGCTGTGCCCCGTCTGCACCTGGCAGCAGGCCCAGCGCGCCGCCTGCTCCGGCTGACGGATGAGGCCCGCCGAGGCCCTCCGCGGCCGGATCGAGCGGCCGCACGCCACCCTCGCCTACACCGTCACCGGCGGGCCCGGCCCGCTGGCCGTGCACGCCCACGGGGCGCTCTCCAGCCGGGCGCACGAACGCCGGGCCGGCCTGTTCGACTGGACCGGCCTGGACCGGACCCGCCGACTGGCCCGGTACGACGCGCGCGGCCACGGGGACTCCACCGGGCGGGCCGTGCCCGACGACTACCGCTACCCCTCGCTCGCCGAGGACCTGCTCGCCCTCTGCGACCACCTCTCGCCCGACGCGCCCGTCACCGCGCTCGGCGCCTCCATGGGCGCCGCCACCGTGCTGTGGGCCGCGCTGGCCCGCCCCGAACGCTTCGACCGCCTGGTGCTGGCCGTCCCCGCCGTCGCCTGGGCCGCCCGGGCTCCGCGCCGCAGCGCCCTGCGGGCCGCCGCCACCCTGGTCGAACGGCGCGGCGCCGGCGCCCTGACCACCGCCGCCCGGCTCGCCGGCCCGCCCGCCGTCCTCGCCGAAGTCCCCCAGTACACCAGCGAGTTCGACCTCCCCGAAGCCCTCCTCCCGGCCGCCATGCGCGCCGCCGCCGACTCCGACCTCCCCGCCCCCGAAGCCCTCCGCGACCTCCCCCACCCCACCCTCCTGCTCGCCTGGGACACCGACCCCCTGCACCCCCTCGGCACCGCCCGCACCCTCGCCGCCCACCTCCCCGGCGCCCGCCTGCACGTCTCGCGCACCCTCGCCGACGTCCGGAGCTGGGGCCGCCTGGCGACCGACTTCCTGGCCGAGGGGGAGCGGCGCGCGGTCGGCGGCTGAGCGCGGGGGCGCCGCCCCGGGGCGGCGCCGGGGCCCGCCGTCAGGCGTCCTCGCGGGTGGTGTGGTGGACGGTGGAGCCGGTGCGGTGCTTGCGGACCAGGAGTTGGGCGGGGACGCGGGTGCGGAGGTCGGCGACGTGGCTGACGATGCCGACGGCGCGGTCGCGTTCGCGCAGCGAGTCGAGGACGTCCATGACCTCTTCGAGGGCGTTCTCGTCGAGGGTGCCGAAGCCCTCGTCGATGAAGAGGGTGTCCAGGGGCATCCCGCCGGCCTCGTCGGTGACGACGTCCGCGAGGCCGAGGGCGAGGGCGAGGGAGGCGAAGAAGGACTCGCCGCCGGAGAGCGTGGCGGTGTCGCGTTCGCGGCCGGTCCAGGCGTCGACGACGTGCAGGGAGAGGCCGGAGCGCTTGGTGCCGGAGACCAGGCCGTCGCTGTGGACGAGGGTGTAGCGGCCGCCGGACATCTTCAGCAGGCGCTGACTGGCGGCGGCGGCGACCTGCTCCAGGCGGGCGGCCAGCACGTAGGACTCCAGGCGCATCCGCAGCGCGTTCTCGGCGGGGGCGCCGGCCAGCAGCGCGGCCAGCCGGCTGGTGCGGGCGAACGCGTCGAGGACCGGGGCGAGTTCGGCGGCCAGCGCGGCCAGGTCGCGGCCGATCCGGGCCAGGTCGGCGACCCGGCGGCGGGCCGAGTCGTGCGCCGAGTGCGCCCGGGCCAGCACCTCGTCGGCCCGGGCGGCCGCCGCGCGGGCCGGCTCGGCGGCGGCCGGCGGGAGCTCGGCGGCGGCCCGCAGCACGGGATCGGCGAGCCGGCCCGAGGCGAGTTCCAGGTCGGCGTCGAGCTGCTTGAACTGCCGCTTCAACGCGTCGAGTTCGTACGGGGGCAGGACGGCCGCGTCGAGATCCGGCAGACCGGCGAAGCCCGCGGCGAGGGCGGCCCGGCGCAGCGCCTCGGCGGTCTCGGTGCGGCGGTCGGCGGCGTGCCCGGTGGCCCGGGCGGCGGTCAGCGCGGCGGTCGCGGCGGCGGCCAGCGCGGTGACGGCGGCGGTGCGGGCGGCGACCGAGGGGGCGTCGCCCCGGGCAGCGGCGATCCGCCCGTCCAGGGCGGCGAGTTCGGTGGTCAGGGCGTTCAGCTGGCCGGTCAGCTGGGCGGTCAACTCGCCCGCCTGGCGGAGCTGTTCGCGGCGGGCGCGGCCGTCGCGCTCCAGCTGTTCGAGCTGCTGGCCGAGCGGCAGCCAGCGCTCCGCCGCCTGCAGCACCGAGCGCCGCCGCTGCGCCAACTCATCCGCCTCGGCGGCGAGTTCGTCCACGCTGCGGCCTCCCGCAGCGGCCTCGGCAGCCGCCGCCCGCGCCGCGATGGTACCCACCCGGACGGTGGCGGCGGCGAGTTCGTCCTCGGCGCGGTGCTGGTCGGCCCGGGCGCGGCGCTCGTCCTCGGCGGTGACCTGCCCGGCCGAGGGCGCGGCGGGGGCCGGGTGCTCGGGCGAGCCGCACACCCGGCAGGGGTCGCCGGGAGTCAGGGCGGCGGCCAACTCGGCGGCCATGCCCGCGAGTCGGCGCTCCTGGAGGTCCAGGGCGCGCTGGCGGGCGTCCTGCGCGGCGCCGGTCAGGGCGCGGACCAGGTCCTCGGCCCCGGCGTGCTCGCGGAGCAGGGCCAGGTGCTGGGCCGCCGCCTGCCGGCGCCGGGTCAGCTCGCCCTGCCGGGCGTCGAGCAGGTCGAGTTCGGCGCGGGCCTCGCGGGCCGCCTCGCGTTCCCGCTGGAGCCGGCCGAGCCGCTCCTCGAAGGCCTCCAGCCAGCGCCGGGCCTCGTCGGCGAGGTCGTCCGCGTCGCCGCGCCGGCGCTCCAACCGGGCCCGCTCGGCCAGCAGTTCGCCGTGCCGGGCCTCGTCCGCGCCGGCCGCCTCCAGCCGGCCCGCCTCGGCGCGGGCCGCGCCCTCGACGGCGAGCAGGTCGTCGGCGGTGTCGAGCGGCCCGGACCAGCCGGCGGCCGCCGCGCGGGCGGCCAGTTCGGCCCGGCGGGCCTGCTCGGCCTGCCGGGCGGCGGCGTGCGCCTCCTCGGCCTGCCGGTGCGGGGCGCGCAGCAGGGCCGGGGCCTCGGCGGCGAGCGCCGCCGTCAGCCGGGCCCGGGCCGGGGCCGAACCGGCGGCGGCGTCGGTGAGCCGCAGCAGCTCCTGCCGGGCCCGGTGGTAGCGGTCCTGCCGCTCGGCCAGCGCCTGCTGCTCCGCGAGCCGGTCGCGGGCGGCGGCCCGGGCGTCCGCCGCGGCGGCCAGCCACAGCCCGGCGGACTCGGCCCGCTCGGCGGCGGCGACCCGCAGCAGCGCCCCCCAGGCCAGCACCTCGGCCGGCGCCGCGTCCGGCTCGGGGCGGTGCGCGGCGGCCTCGGACCCGGCGGCGGCCAGCGGGCCGGCGGCCTCCTCGGCGCGGGCCAGCAGGGCGTGCACCCGCTGCCGGGCGCCCTGCACCTCGCGCTCGTGGCGCAGCCGCAGCTCGGCCGTCCAGCGCTCCAAGCGCTCGAACCGGCCGGTGTCGAAGAGCCGGCCGAGGAGTTCGGCGCGCTGCCGGGAGTCGGCCCGCAGGAACCGGGCGAAGTCGCCCTGCGGCAGCAGCACCACCTGGCAGAACTGCTCGCGGTTCATGCCGAGCAGCCGGGTCAGCTCCTCGCCGACCTCCTGGTGCGACCTGCTGACCGCGACCCAGCCCGGCCCGCCCGTCCCGGCGTCCTCGGCCCACTCGCGCAGCAGGGTCTGCGCCTTGTCCGCGGTCAGGCCGGTGCCGCGCTTCTTCGGCCGCCACTGCTCCGGGCTGCGGGTCACCTCCAGCCGCCGCCCGCCCAGCGTCGCCTCCAGCACCACCTCGGTGCGCAGCCCCGGGGCGGCGTGGTCGCTGCGCACCCCGTTGCTGCGCCGGGTGCCGGGCAGCTCGCCGTACAGCGCGTAGCAGACCGCGTCCAGCACGCTGCTCTTGCCCGCGCCGGTCGCGCCGCGCAGCAGGAACAGGCCGGCCGCGGAGAGCAGGTCGAAGTCGATCCGCTCGGTGCCCGCGAACGGGCCGAAGGCGGTGACGGTGAGCCGGTGCAGCCTCATCGGGCGCCCTTCGCGGTGGTGGGGGTCATCGGGCGCTCTCCTCGGCCCGGTCGGCCGCCGTGCGGCGCACCGACTCCAGGCCCTCCAGCAGCCAGGCCCGCTCGTCCCCGGCCAGCTCCCGGCCGGGGCGGACGTGCGCGACGAAGCCCTCCACCACCTCCCGGTCGCTGCGCCCGCGTACCCGCCGGGCGTACGAGGCGCCGTCGGCGCGCTCGCCGCCCTCCGGCTCGAACAGCAGCTGCAGGGTGTGCGGGAAGCGGGCCCGCAGCCGCTCCATCGCGTCGGCCGGGCGGACCGGGTCGGTCAGGGTGGCCTGCACCCAGCGGTCCACGGCGTACTCGTACTCCTCGCGGGCCAGCAGGTCGTCGATCCGGCCCCGGAGCCGGGCCAGCCGGCGCGGCACCGGGCACGGGATCCGGCGGGCCTCCACGGCGCCCGCCGCGTCCAGCTCGACCAGCCACGTCGACTTCTCGTGGTCCGCCTCGGAGAAGGAGTACGCCAGCGGGGAGCCCGAGTAGCGCAGGTGCGGGGCCAGCGTCTGGCAGCCGTGCAGGTGGCCCAGGGCCGCGTAGTGCACGCCGTCGAACACCTCGGCGGGCACCGACTGCACGCCGCCGACCGCGATGTCCCGCTCGCTGTCGCTGGCGGCGCCCCCGGTCACGAAGGCGTGCGCCAGCACCACGGCGCGGGTCCCGGCCGGGCGGGTCGCCAGGTCGGCGCGGACCGCGTCCATCGCGGCGGCCAGCACCTGCTCGTGGCCGCCCCGCGCCACGCCCAGGCGCTCGCGCACCAGGGCCGGCTCCAGGTAGGGCAGCCCGTACACGGCCACCGGGCCGTGCTCGTCCGCCAGCAGCACCGGCTCGGCCAGCGCGCCCGGATCGGTGCGCAGGTGGATGCCGGACCGGTCGATCAGCCGGGCGGCGGTGCCCAGCCGGCGCGCCGAGTCGTGGTTGCCGGAGATGAACACGGCGGGCACGCCCAGCTCGGCCAACCGCCACAGCGCCTCGTCGAACAGCTCGACGGCCTCCAGCCCGGGCAGCGCCCGGTCGTAGACGTCGCCCGCGACCAGGACGGCCCCCACCCCCTCGGCGGTGACGGTCGCCACCAGGTGGTCCAGGAACGCCCGCTGCGCCCCGTGCAGGTTCTCCCGGTGGAAGGACCGCCCCAGGTGCCAGTCCGAGGTGTGCAGCAGCTTCACTCGGACGCTCCCCGCGGCATGTCCCGTCACTCCTCGTCGTTCCGGTGGCTCCGGCTTACGAGTATCACAGGTGCCGGACACCGCCCCGGGGGAGCCGGGTCGCCCTCCGGGCGGAGGGGGCCGGGGCCCGTAGCAGACGCGGTGACCCGGGTGGCGGTCGGGGCTGTTCATCGGTCGGGTGTTCGGGGAAGATCATCAGATGGTGCGGCGGGCGGCCGGGAGAGCGGAGGGAGCGGGATGGGCATCGAGTACAGCCCGGAGATCTCCGACCTGCTCGGGCGGGTGCGCCGGCGGCCGAACGCGGGGTGGCCGTGGCGGCCGGGGGAGCCGGTGCCGGCCGGGTTGACGGTGAAGCAGTCCTGGGGGTGGCTGTTCGCGCCGGACGGGCGGGTGCTGACGCTGGTCAACCCGCGGGACGGCGTGGTCAGCCTGCCGGGCGGCTCGCTGGAGCCGGAGGACGCCGGGGACCCGGGGCGGGCGCTGGCCCGGGAGGCGGGGGAGGAGGCGCAGGCGGTGATCGGCGGGCCGGTCTACCTCGGGTACCTGTACGACCGGGTGGGGTCGGCGAACGGCGGGCACGAGTGCGCCCGGGTGCGGATGGCGGCGGCGCTGCGCGGGGCGGGCCCGTCGGCGCCGGACCCGGCCTCGGGGCGGCACTACCGGCGGCTGCTGGTGGCGCCGGGCCTCGCGGTGGAGCTGCTCGGCTGGGGTCCGGCGGGCCTGCGGCAGGCGCGGGCGGCGGTCGCGGCGGCGGTCGCGCGCTGGGGCGTACCGGCGCGGGCGGACGAGACGATCGAGGAACTGCCGCCCGGGGGCTGCCGGTTCTGCTGAGCGCGCGCGGGGCGCGGGCCGGGGGACGTGCCGGGGGGTGGTGCGCCGGAGGCGGCTACCCGGGGGTAGGGGTGGTGGAGGGGTCGGCGGGTGGATTCCCGCAGCCCAGGTCAGGGATGGGTCTGCGCGCGTAGCGCGCGTTCGGGTCGTGTTCGGTGAGCGTTCGTCAATTTCTTTGGCATGACCGCTTCCCCACGAGGCTACCGGCTGGTATCCAATGTGTGGCCTGCGTCACTCACTGGAGGTTCGATGCCCAGAATCCGTGCCGTCGCGGTCGCGTTCACCGCGGCCGCGCTGTCCGTCACCACCCTCGCCGCCGCCACCCAGGCGAGCGCCGCCGGCGTCAACTACGCCGCGCTGGGCGACTCGTACTCGGCGGGCGTCGGCTCCGGCAGCTACACCGGCGACAGCGGCAGCTGCAGCCGCAGCACCAAGGCGTACCCGTACCTGTGGAAGGCCGCGCACGCGCCGACCTCGTTCGCGTTCGTGGCCTGTTCGGGGGCGAGGACCGGGGACGTGGCGGCCAACCAGCTGGGGGTGCTCAACTCCTCGACCACGCTGGTGTCGATCACCGTCGGCGGCAACGACGCCGGGTTCGCCTCGACCATGCAGACCTGCGTGCTGGACAGCGAGAGCGCCTGCCTGAGCGCCGTGAACACGGCCAAGAGCTACGCCACCAACACGCTGCCGGGCAAGCTGGCGGGCCTGTACGGGCAGATCCGGGCGAAGGCCCCGAACGCCAAGGTGGTCGTGCTCGGCTACCCGCACCTCTACCAGGTGCCCGGCACCTGCATCTTCGGGATCTCGAACACCAAGCGGACCGCGATCAACGGCGCCGCGGACACCCTGGACACGGTGATCGCCAAGCAGGCGGCGGACGCCGGGTTCACCTTCAAGGACGTCCGCTCGGCGTTCGCCGGGCACGAGATCTGCGGGTCCTCCACCCAGTGGCTGAACAGCACCTCGCTGCCGATCAGCGACAGCTACCACCCCAACGCGAGCGGCCAGGCCGGCGGCTACCTGCCGCTGTTCAGCGCCGCCGCGTGACCCGCCGGCGGTAGCGCGGGACGTCCGTGGGGACGGACGGGATGACCGGTGGCCGGACTCGTGCGAGGAGCCCGGCCACCGGCGTCCTTCCCGGGTACCCGCGGTCAGCGCAGGTACGCGGCGAGCGGCGCGGGCTTCAGGCCGGCCCGGTCGGCCGCGTCCAGCGCGCGCTGCAGGTCGGCGGCCAGGGTGTCGGTGAAGTGCAGGATGACGATGTCGCCGGCCTGCAGCGCCCCGCCCGGGTGGGAGGTGTTCGAGGCGCCCCAGCCGAAGTCGGCGTTGGCGGTGACCAGGTACCTCATGCCGCAGTTCGCGGCGGCCTGCCGGGTGTCGTCGTTCGCCGCGAAGTACGGCGGGCGCAGCAGCGTCGGGACGGTGCCGTAGCGGGCGGTCACGGCGTCCCGGGCGTCGCAGATCTCGGCCTGCTGCTCGGCCAGGGAGAGGCCGGTCAGGTCGCGGTGCGAGACGCTGTGGTCCTCGATCGACGAACCCGGCACGGCGGTGGCCCGGCTGAAGTACTCCGGTTCGAAGCCCTCCGGCATCGGCAGCGGGAACGCGGTCACCGGCACCTTCCGGTCGGCGATCAGCCGCAGGGCCTCCGGGGTGCGGGCCCAGCCGTCGTCGACGGTGATGAAGACGACCGGGTCGGCGGTCGGCGCGCTGCTGGTCAGCGGCACCGGCGCCGGGCTGTCGCCGGTCACCGAGACGTCGTCCACCGCGATCGGCCCCTGCCCGTACCAGCCGTGCACGTACAGCTGCACCGAGGTGGTGCCCGCCCCGGTGGTGAACGAGGTGCTCAGCCGCTGCCAGCCGTCCCCGGTGGACGCCGTCCAGGCCGGCGGGACGTCGTGGCCGGTGCCGGTGGCGCCGAGGAAGGCGTACGAGCCGCGCACCCAGGCGCTGTACGTGTAGCTGGTGTTCGGGCGCACCGCGAGGGTCTGCGCGCACCGGGCGGTGGAGTCGGCCGAGGCGGGGGTGGCCGTCAGCGCGGCGGAGCCGGTGCGGGCCGCGGCGGTGACCGCGCCCTCGCCGGGCGCGCAGTGCCAGCCGGGGATCGAACCCCAGTCGGCCAGCGGCAGGGTGGGGATCTCGAAGCCCGGGTTGGTGACCAGGTTCGGCGCGACCGGGGCGGCCGGCGCGGTCGGCACGTCCGCGCGGGCGGCCGGCGCGATGGCCGGCGAGGCCAGCGCGGCGGTGACGGCGAGGGCCGCGAGACGGCGGCGGGCGGAACTGAGCACGGGTCAACTCCAGTGTGGGGGACGGGCGGAGGAGCGACTCCCGGAGGGGCGGGGGTCGGGTGGGGGCCCTGCCGCACCAGGCCGGAGCACACAATGGACTGGACCAATCCCGGTGGTCAAGCGGAATCGCCCAACCGGCGCGGGAGATCGGTCAACCGGCGTAGAGCTCCTCGATGTCCTCCGCGTAGCGCTCCGCCACCGCCGCCCGCCGGATCTTCAACGACGGCGTCAGCAGCCCGTCCTCCATCGAGAACTCGCGCGGCAGCAGGCGGAACGCCCGGATCGACTCCGCCCGCGACACCGAGGTGTTCGCCGCCCCCACCGCCCGCTGCACCTCCTGGTGCAGCTCCGGGTCGACCAGCGCCTCCCACACGTCCATCGGCGGCCGCCCGCGGGCCCGCAGCCAGTGCGCCAGCGCCACCGCGTCCAGCGTGATCAGCGCCGCCAGGTACGGCCGGTTGTCGCCCACCACCAGGCACTGGGCGATCAGCGGGTGCGCCCGCACCCGCTCCTCCAGCACCGCGGGCGCCATGTTCTTGCCGCTGGAGGTCACGATCACCTCCTTCTTCCGGCCGGTCAGCGTCAGGTAGCCGTCCTCGTCCAGCACCCCCAGGTCACCCGTCGCCAACCAGCCCCGGCACAGCGCCTCGTCCGAGCAGCGCGGGTGGTTCAGGTAGCCCGAGAACACCCCCGGGCCCTTCACCCACACCTCGCCGTCCTCCGCGATCGCCACCGTCGACCCCGGCACCGGGCGGCCCACCGTGCCGAACTTCGGCCGCCTCGGCGGGTTCGCGGTCACCGCCGCCGCCGACTCGGTCAACCCGTAGCCCTCGTACACCGTCATGCCCGCGCCCGCGAAGAACAGCCCCAACTCCCGCCCCAGCGTCGCCCCGCCCGACATCACCGCCCGCACCCGGCCGCCCAGCACCGCCCGCACCCGCTGGTACACCATCCGCTCGTACGCCGCATGCCGCAGCCGCAGCGCCGGCGACGGGCCCGGACCCCGCCGGTGCGCCCGGCGCTCCCAGGCCGCCGCCCACTCGACCGCCACCCGCTCGGCCTGGACGAACAGCTCCAGCCGCCCGGCCTCCTCGGCCGCCTCCCGGGCCCGGCGGTGGATCTTCTCGAACACGTACGGCACCGCGTGCAGGAAGGTCGGCCCGAACGCCGCCAGGGCCGGCAGCAGGCTGTCCGAGGACAGCTTCGCGTGGTGGCCGATCCGGATCCCGCCGCGCACCGCCGCGACCTGGGTGAGCCGCCCGTACACGTGCGCCAGCGGCAGGAACAGCAGCGTGGCCGGCTGCTCGCCCCGGGTGTCGTGGAACACCTCCGCCCAGCCCTCCAGCATGCTGTCCGCCACCGACGCCAGGTTGCCGTGGGTCAGCAGGCAGCCCTTGGGACGGCCGGTGGTGCCCGAGGTGTAGACGATCGTCGCCATCGAGTCCGGCGTCACCCCCAGCCGCTGACGGTGCACCAGCGCGTCCGGCACGCCCGCGCCGTCCGCCGACAGCTGCGCCACGCAGTCCCGGTCCAGCTGCCAGATGCCGGTCAGCTCCGGCAGCGCGTCGCACACCGCGCCGACCGTCATCGCCTGGTCCTCGTCCTCCACCACGCAGGCCACCGCCGAGGTCTCCGCCAGGATCCAGCGCACCTGGTCCGGCGCCGCCGTCGGGTACACCGGCACCGGGATCGCCCCCACCGACCAGAGCGCGTAGTCGAACAGCGTCCACTCCCAGCGGGTCGACGACATCACCGCGACCCGGTCGCCGTAGCGCACCCCCCGGGTCAACAGGCCCTTCGCCAGGGCCAGCACCTCGTCCCGGAAGCGCGCCGCCGTCACCGGCACCCACGCCCCGTCCACCCACCGCGAGGAGTGCACCAGCCGCGGCTCCCGCTCCGCCCGGTCGAACACCGAGTCCGCCAACCCGCCGGTCGGCCCGCCCCCGAGCGCGGGACTGCTGAACTCTCGCACCGTCCCCCCGATCCCGCCGTCCCCCCGCCCGCGGCCCGCACAGCCGAGGCGGCACTCGCGAAGCTACCGGATCGGCGCGGCGCTGCCCAGAGTCACCGACCGACGACACCCCGCATCGGCCGCAGCGCCGCAGGTGGGGGCCGTCCCGCGGGCCGGTGGGGAAATTCGAGGACGATCCGGACAACAGCCGATCACGATGCACTTCCACCCTACGAACGGGTGGTCAGGAAGTAGTAGGCTCGCGGCTCTCGAATCCGCCCGTACCCACCCCTGTCCGCCCGCGCCCCACCCCGCGCCCGACCACCCTCCACCCCCGGCGCACCCACCCGCGCCCGCCCACCCGCGTCCGGCGGCCTTCCCGCCCGAGGACCACTAAGGACCCGTATGCGCCTGCGCCGCAGCTCGATCCGCGCGAGGATCGTCGCGCTGCTCCTGGTGCCCATCGCGGCGCTCAGCGGCCTGTGGGTGTACGCCACGCTGGTCACCACCGGCGACGTGTGGAACCAGCTCGACCTCAGCTCCACGTACACCGCCTTCGGCGACCCCGCCGACCAGTACGCCTACGACCTCCAGCAGGAACGTTCCGCCGCCGTCCTGCGGCTGGCCGCCCCCGGCAACGCCGACTACGCCGCCGCCTACACCAAGGCCCGCACCGCCACCGACCGCGACCTGCAACTGCTGCGCTACCAGGGCGGCAGCCACGACGCCGGCAAGCTCGACGCCGACCAGCGCGCCCGCTACCAGGACGTGCTCGCCGTCGCCGACCAACTCGGCGCCATCCGCAGCCAGATCGGCCAGCAGCGGCAGAGCTGGGACGGCGCCCTCAAGGACTACAGCGACCTGATCACCCCGGTGTTCGCGTTCCGCTCCTCCTTCATCGCCAAGCAGAGCGGCGCGCTGCCCCGCCGGGGCACCATCCTGGTCGAGCTCTCCCGGGCCGGCGAGTACCTCTCCCAGGAGACCGCCGCGATGCGCGCCCTGCGGGCCGGCAGCGAGGCGAGCGCCCAGGACCCGCGCAAGCAGCAGGTCGCGCTCGACGCCATGAACGCCCAGCAGGCGCTGTTCCGCATCTACGTCGCCGAACTCGACGCCCCGGACCGGCAGGCCTACAACGCGCTGCGGATGGGCCAGGACTGGAGCTGGCTCACCGCCGCCGAGAACGGCTTCGACAAGGCCGCCGACCGCGCGGTGGAAGTGCGCGGCGGCCCCGTCGACTCCTGGGGCGAGACCGCCGACAAGGTCCTCGCCGACATCGACGCGATCAACTCCCGGCTCGCCGGGGACATCGGCGACCAGGCCCGCGACAACGCCGTCAACGCGCTGGTGCGCGGCGGCACGGCCGGCCTGATCGGCCTCGCCGCCGTCGTCCTCTCCGTCGTCATCTCCTACCGCACCGGCCGCCGCCTGGTGCGCGAACTCGTCGGCCTGCGCAACGCCGCCGCCGACCTGTCCGCCACCCGGCTGCCCTCCGTGATGCTCCGGCTGCGCCGGGGCGAGGCCGTCGACGTCGTCGCCGAAGTGCCCCAACTCGAGTTCGGCACCGGCGAGATCGGCCAGGTCGGCCGGGCCTTCAACGAGGTCCAGCGGGTCGCCGTCGAGGCCGCCGTCGAACAGGCCGAACTGCGCCGCGGCGTCTCCGCCGTCTTCGTCAACCTGGCCCGCCGCTCCCAGGTGCTGCTGCACCGCCAGCTCACCCTGCTCGACACCATGGAGCGCCGCACCGAGGACCCGCGCGAGCTGGAGGACCTCTTCCGGCTCGACCACCTCACCACCCGCATGCGCCGCCACGCCGAGGGCCTGATCATCCTCTCCGGCGGCTCGCCCGGCCGCGCCTGGCGCAAGCCGGTCCGGATGGTCGACGTGGTGCGCGCCGCCGTCGGCGAGGTCGAGGACTACGCCCGGGTGCACGTGCGGCCCTTCCCCGGCACCGGCCTGCTCGGCGCCGCCGTCGCCGACGTCACCCACCTGGTCGCCGAACTCGTCGAGAACGCCACCGTGTTCTCCCCGCCCCAGACCCAGGTCACCGTCCAGGGCGAGGTCGTCGCGCACGGCTTCTGCCTGGAGATCGACGACCGCGGCCTCGGCCTGAGCGAGCAGCACCTCGCCGACATCAACCAGCGCCTCGCCGTGGAGCAGGAGTTCGACCTCGCCGACACCGACCGGCTCGGCCTGTTCGTGGTCTCCCGGCTCGCCCGCCGGCACGGCATCCGGGTGCACCTGCGGCCCAGCCCGTACGGCGGCACCTCCGCCGTCGTGCTGATCCCGCGCGAGCTGCTCGCCGAGACCGTCGAGACCGCGCCCGACGCCCCCCGGCAGAGCGGCGAGGACACCGGCACCCACCGGCGGCCCCCGGCCCCGGGCGGCACCACCGGCCGCGGCGCCCACGCCGCCCCGGCCCCCGCCGCGCTCGGCGGCCCCCGGCCGTCCACCGCCGAACCCGCCGGCACGCCCGGCGGGCTGCCCCGGCGGCGCACCGGCGGCACCGCGCAGGCCGCCGAGGCCGAGGCCGCCACCGCCGGGGGCACCGGGCGCCACCGCCGCCCGGAGGAGGACGCCGGACGGCCCGCGCTGCCCGCCGGCCCCTCGGCCGTCCCCTCCGCCGCGCCGGCCGCCGGGCCCGCGCTCACCCCCGTCGCGGGCGGACTGCTGCCCAAGCGGGTCCGGCAGGCCAACCTGGCGCCGCAACTGCGGCCCGGCGCCGAGCCGGAGGCCGCCGAGGCCGCCGGACCGGCCCGCGAGCGCGACCCCGAGGAGGCCCGCTCCGCGTTCGCCTCCTTCCAGCGCGGCTTCGCCCGGGGCCGCGGCGACCGGCTGCAGCCCGCCTCGCTCACCGTGGTGCGCTCCGAGCCCGACCCGGACGACGCCGGGCGCGCCCCCGAACGGCCCTCGCCCGTCCGGCCGCCGCTCCCCGGGCAGCCGCCCAGGCTGCGGGTCGCGCTGCCCTCCGCGCCGGTGCCGCCCGCGCTGCCCGCCGCCCCCATCCGCTCCGCGCCCACCCGTTCCGCGCCCACCCGCTCCGTCCCGCCGGCGCACCAGACGCCGACCGCACCGCCCGCACCGCCCGCACCAGCAGAAGGAACCGAATCATGACCGCAACAACACCGCCGTCCGGGGACCTCGACTGGCTCCTCAACGACCTGGTCGGCCGGGTGGCGACCCTTCGGCATGCGGTGATCCTGTCCAGCGACGGCCTGGCCACCGGCGTCTCCAGCGGCCTGGGCCGGGAGGACGCCGAACACCTCGCCGCGGTCGCCGCCGGCTTCCACAGCCTCGCCAAGGGCGCCGGACGGCACTTCCAGGTCGGCGGCGTCCGGCAGACCATGGTCGAACTGGACGAGGCCTTCCTGTTCATCACCGCCGCGGGCGACGGCAGCTGTCTGGCCGTACTCAGCGACGCCGAATCCGATGTGGGCCAAATAGCCTACGAAATGGCACTGTTGGTCAAGCGCGTCGGCGAGCACCTGGCCGCCGAACCGAGGACCTGACCACGCTGCCACTGCCCGGGAGATGACCGATCCGATGAGCGAGCCCGAGCCGACCGAGCCGACCGAGGCCCCCGCCCCGGCCGACCTGAGCGGTGCGACCGCGGCCGACGAGCCGGCCGGCCCCGAGCCGGTCGACCTGTTCGCCCCCCGCACCCCGGTGGACGACCGCTGGTTCGACGACGAGGCCGGACCGATGGTCCGGCTCTTCTCGATGACCAGGGGTCGCGCCCGCCCGGTCGACGACGGCCTGTTCGACCTGATCTCCCTGGTCACCGCCGCCGGGCCGGCCCCCGGCCCCGGCGGCGCCCGACCCGACCTCGCGCTCGACCCGGAACACCACGCGATCCTCGAACTCTGCCGCGACGAGCCGCTCAGCGTCGCCGAGTTGGGGTCCTACACCGACCTCCCGGTGAGCGTGGTCCGGGTCCTGCTCGGCGACCTCCACGACGCCGAGCTGATCAGCGTCACCCGACCCGTCCAGCTCGCCCACCAACCGGACGAGCGCCTGCTGCGAGACGTGATCAATGGCCTCCGTGCACTCTGACGCACCGTCAACTTCCAATGCCCGCAAGGATCCCTGGGGATCCAACGCGGTCAAGATCCTGATCGCCGGCGGCTTCGGCGCGGGCAAGACCACGCTGGTCGGCGCGGTCAGCGAGATCCGCCCGCTGCGCACCGAGGAGTCGCTCAGCGAGATCGGCCGACCGGTCGACGACACCGTCGGCGTGGAGGCCAAGCGCACCACCACCGTCGCGATGGACTTCGGCCGGATCGACCTCAGGCCGGGCCTCGCCCTGTACCTGTTCGGCACCCCCGGGCAGGACCGGTTCTGGTTCGTCTGGGACGAGCTCGCCCGCGGCACGCTCGGCGCGGTCGTCCTCGCCGACACCCGGCGACTCGCCGACTCCTTCCCCTCGGTCGACTACTTCGAGCAGCGCGGCATCCCGTTCATCGTCGCCGTCAACTGCTTCGAGGGCACCGAGGTGTACGCCCCCGACGACGTCCGCGCCGCGCTCGACCTGCCGGCCTCGGTGCCGGTGCTGCTGTGCGACGCGCGGCGGCGCGAGGACGGCAAGGAGCTGCTGATCCGACTGGTCGAGCACGCGGCGGACCGGGCCGGGATCCGGCTGTAGCGGTGCGCGGGAGCGGGTCGCCGTCCGGTGGGGCGGCGGCCCGTTCGTGTTCCCGGTACGCAGTTCGGCCCAGAAGTCAAGGTAGTTCTGCCACCGATATTTCTGGCGTTCCCGGAGGTCACAGCGGTGCTGTCCGCATGGCGGATGTTTTCTGTCTCGTCCTGCGGATAGGGCCCTCCGGTGGGTTGCCTTCCGGGTGTCGGGCGTGGAAGTCTCGTACCCGTGCCCGCCGCCGTCGCGGCCGGGCCGGGACACTCAGGGGGAGGAGCCGCACCATGACCGCGACGGTCCGCATCGCCGCGCTCCCCGTCCTCACCGTCCGCCGGTACCTGGACCACGGCCGGATCTACAGCACCTGCTGTCGCTGACGCGACGCCACCTCCCGCCGCCCGAACCGGGAAGCCGTGGCCCACGCGTCCCCGTCGACCGCACCCGAAGCCGTCGACCCCCTGCCGCGCTCCGGAGAACAGCCGTGCACGCTCGCACCCTTCTCGAACCCTTCTGGCCCTCACGGCGGAACCACCACTTCGACCAGACCTGTCGGCGCGCGACCCGCGCCTCCCGGCCCCGGACCTGACCCACCGTCAACTCCCGTGCGCCGGAAGCGCAGACGACGACCACCCACCGACCGTCACGCGCGAAAGAGCCCTCACATGTCGTACGCCGCCACCGTCACCGCCGCCACCACCACCTCCACCCCGCACCTGCGCGCCGTCCGGGCGCTGCCGGGCCTCGCCCCGGCCGCCCCCGAGCACCGGCGCCCCGCGCCGGCCCGCCAGGCCGCGCCGGCCGTCCCGACCGTCGCCCCGGCTCCCGAGAGCCTGCTGGCCGGTCTCCAGGACGGCGCCGCCGTGGTCGCCGCCCTCCCGCAGTCCGTCCTCCCGCAGGGCCTGCTCGCGCAGCTCGGCGCGGCCAACTCCCCGCTGGTCGGCTACCTGGTGCTGGTCCCCGCGGAGGCCCCGGCCCCCGCCGCGCCGGCCCCCGCGGCCGCCCCGGCCGCCCCGGCCGCGCCCGCCGCCGCCCGGCCGTTCACCCGCCCCGCCGACCACGGCATCTCCGTCGACCTCGACCGCCGCAACGCGTACGTCGACGGCGTGCTGCTCGACCTGACCTACCTCGAGTTCGAGCTGCTCGCCCACCTCACCGAGCACCCGCACCGCGTCCACACCCGCGACCAGCTGGTCCACACCGTCTGGGGCTACGGACACGTCGGCGACGGCCGCACCGTCGACGTGCACGTCGCCCGCCTGCGCCGCAAGCTCGGCGCGGCCTACCGCGACACCATCGTCACCGTCCGCCGGGTCGGCTACAAGTACGCGCCGACCGCGTAGGGACACCCCGCAGCACCCCGCGACGCACCGCAAGGCCGCGACGAAGGCAGTCAGTTGACGCCCCGTCGCGGCCTTGCGGTGCGTTCGCCGCGCCGCCCGGCCCGGTGCCGACCCGCCTAGCGCTGGTCCGGCGGCAGCAGGAGGACGGTCAGGGCCGCCGCGCAGGCCCGGGCGTGGGCCAGGACGCGCGGCAGGGCCTCGTCGGTGAGGTGGGCCGGGGTGGAGCGGACGGCGAGGGCGAAGCGGGCGGTGGCGGTGTGGTCGAGGACGGGGACGGCCAGGGTGCGGACGCCCGTCGCGGACTCGCCGTCGTTGCGGGCGTGGCCGCGTTCGCGGGTCAGCGCGAGTTCGGCGTCCAGCGCGGCCGGGTCGGTGAGGGTGCGGTCGGTGTAGGCGGGCAGCGGCCCGCTCAGCGGCGGCTCGGCGGGGGAGGGCCAGGCCAGCAGCACCTTGCCGAGCGCGGTGGAGTGCAGCGGGCGGCGCAGGCCGAGGCCGGTGGAGGGCCGGACGGAGCCGCCGACCAGGATGACGGCGTGCGGCCCGGAGCGGATCGCCAGGTCGGCGGTGGCGCCGGTGCGCCGGGCCAGCCGGTCGAGTTCGGGGCCGGCCAGGTGCAGGCCGCGCTGGTGGAAGGTGAGTTGGCCGAGTTCGGCGACGGCCGGGCCGAGCCGGTAGCGGGCGGTGCGCTCGTCCTGGTCGAGGAAGCCGGTGGCGACCAGGGTGCGGGCCAGCCGGTGCGCGGTGGAGACGGACAGGCCCATCCGGCGGGCGAGTTCGGAGGCGCTGAGGTCGGGTCCGTTGTCGTGGAAGCAGTGCAGCAGGCCGAGCGCCCGGTGGACCGCCTGCGCGCCGCTCGGCGGGGCGGGGAGGGTTCCAGGGCCTGACATCGCACCTCTTCGGGGTCGGGCCGCGGGCCGGGGTACGGCCCGCGAAGGGTCAACTTCCGTGGTTTTTCCAGGATATGGGAGTGATCACTGCGGCAGTGTGTCCGCAGTGTTGCGGCTGCCCGGCCTTCCGTGAACAGGTGATCCCATCATCTGGCAAGGCTTGATTCCACCCCCGGCCGGATGGAACGCTCAGTGCATCAGCCGGTTCGAGCAGGAGGGAGTCCACCGTGAAGACGCACCGGTGCCACTCCTCCTGTTGTCGCTGACCACCTCGCGAACCCCCTTCTCCCGCGCGGCCGTTCCCATGATGCGGAACGACGCCCGCGCGCCTCCTGCCGAACTCCGGAGCCCCGCCATGAGCACGCCCCCCGCCGCGCCGCCGTACCCCGACACCCTCTGGTTCACCCGCTGCCCGGTGCCGACCGCGACCGGCATCGCCGCCGACCGGGGCTGGCTGGCCGAGGAGTTCGCCGCCGAGGGCATCGCGGTGCGCTCGCTGCAGGACGTCCCGCCGGAGGTCGCCGCCGACCACCACTACACCCACGCACTGACCGGGCTCTTCCGCGAGGGCGGCAACGTCCCGGCGCTGTGGGCCCGTTCGCGCGGCGAGCGGACCAGGCTGATCGGCCTGACCTGGATCGAGGAGCGCCAGGCGGTCCTGGTCCGGGCCGGCAGCGGCATCACCTCCGCCGGACAGCTGCGCGGCCTACGGCTCGCGGTGCCCCGGCACCCGATCGCGATCGACTTCTGGCGGGCGATGGCGCTGGCCGGCCACCACGGCGCCCTGGCTTCGGCCGGACTCACCCCGGGCGACGCCCGGTTGGTCGACGTCGAGGCCGCGCCCGGCGGCGGCCAGTGGGAGGCCGAACTGGCCGCCCTGGCCGAGGGCCGGGTGGACGCCGTGTACGTCAAGGGGGCGCTCGCCGTGGAGGCCGCGCGCCGCCACGGGGCGGTACCCGCCGTGGAGTTGGACGCGCTGGCGGACCGCCGCCACCGGGTGAACAACGGCACCCCCCGCCCGATCACCGTGCACCAGCAACTGCTCGACGAACAGCCCGAGTTGGTGGCCCGCTTCCTGGCGGTGCTGCTGCGGGCCGCCGACTGGGCGGCCGACCGGCCGGCGGACGTCGCCCGGATCCTCGGCGCCGAGACCGGAGCCGGCCCGGAGGGCGTCGCGGGCGCCTACGCCGCCGGCAGCCACCGGACCCTGCACCCCGACCTCTCGGCGGAGCGCCTCGACCTGCTCGCCCAGCAGGAGGAGTTCCTGCACGCCCACGGCTTCCTCGCCGACCGGGTCGACGTCCGGGCCTGGGCCGACCCCGCCCCGCTGGCCGCCGCCCGCGCCCTGCTCGCCGCCCGCTCCTGACACCTTTCCGACGCCCCCTCCTGACAACCCCCTCCTGACGCCCCCTTGTTGGAGAACCCCATGCGCACCACCGTCCGCCGCCCGCTGCTCGCCGCCACCGCGCTGACCGCCGTCGCCGCGCTCGCCCTGACCGCCTGCGGCTCCTCCGCGAAGGACGCCGCGGCCTCCGCCGACGGCAAGGGCGGCGCCGAGGTGGTGCTGCGGGTGCCCGACCCCGGCAACTCCGGCTTCCTCGCCAAGGGCAAGAAGGACGGCTCGCTGGACAAGGCGCTGGCCGCCGCCCACGCCAAGGTGGTGTGGACCGGCAGCGCCGGCCCGTTCGCCCCGGCCGCGCAGGCCCTGAACGCCGACCAGCTGGACGTCGCCCAGGGCTCGATCACCTCGGCCGTCGCCGCGCTCGCCCAGAAGCCCGGCTTCAAGCTGTTCGCGCAGACCGAGCCGGACGCGGCCGGCGAGGGCATCCTGGTGAAGAACGGCTCGCCGATCAAGGAGGTCAAGGACCTGGTCGGGAAGAAGGTCGCCGTCTCGCAGGGCGGCACCTCCGAGTACCTGCTGCTCAAGGCACTGGAGAAGAACGGCATCCCGGCCGACAAGGTCGAGCGGGTCTACCTGCGGGCCGACCAGACCTCCGGGGTGTTCAACTCCGGCCAGGTCGACGCCTGGGCGACCTGGGGCACCTTCTCGATCCCCACCATCGCCAACGCGAACGCGCACTTCCTGGCCGACGGCAAGGCCGTCGGCAGCGACAACTACGCGGTGTGGGCCGTGCGTTCGGCCTTCGCCGAGAAGCACCCCGAGGTGGTCGGGGCGTTCTACGGCTACCTGCACGAGAACGGCGCCAAGGAGAAGGCCGACCCGGCCGCCTACCTCAACGTGTTCACCGACGCCGGCCCGACCGCCGTCACCCCCGCCGAGAAGGAGATCGCCGTCGACTTCGGCAAGCAGCGCGCCGTCGAATCGCCGATCACCGAGGCCGACGCCGCCCGGTTCGCCGTGGTCGCCAAGTTCTACGCCGACCAGGGCGTCACCAAGTCCCTGGTCGACGTCAAGCCCTACCTGATCGACGTCAACTCCCTCGCCGGGAGCGGAAAGTGACCGCCAGTACCGAACAGGCCCGGGCCGCGGGGCTGGTCGCCCCGCGGGCCCGCGCCACCGCCACCCGGCCGCGCGGCGTCTCGGCGGCCCTGCGCACCCTGGGCCCGCTCGCCCTGATCGCCGCCTGGCAGATCTCCTCCGCGACCGGCGCGCTCACCCCCGACGTGCTCGCCTCGCCCGGCCAGGTCCTGGAGGCCGTCCAGGAGCTGTGGGGCAACGGGCAGCTGTCCGACGCGCTCGCCACCTCGCTGACCCGGGCCGCCCTCGGCCTGCTGTTCGGCGCCGGCACCGGCCTGGTGCTCGGCGTGGTCACCGGCTTCTTCCGGCTCGGCGAGGAACTGCTCGACTCGGCGATCCAAGTCCTGCGCACCGTCCCCTTCCTGGCGCTGGTGCCGCTGTTCATGGTCTGGTTCGGCATCACCGAGACCGCGAAGATCGCGCTGATCGGCGTCGCCACCTCCTTCCCGATGTACGTCTCCGCGTCCGGCGGCGTCCGCAACACCGACCGCAAACTCGTCGAGGCGATGCGCAGCTTCGGCCTCTCCCGCTGGGCGATCGTCCGCGAGGTGGTGCTCCCCGGCGCGCTGCCCGCGCTGCTGTCCGGGCTGCGGCTGTCGATGACGCTCAGCGTGATCGCGCTGATCGCCGCCGAGGAGATCAACTCCACCGAGGGGATCGGCTACCTGATGGCCCAGGCACAGAACTTCTCGCGCACCGACGTGCTCGCCGTCTGCATCCTGATCTACGGCCTGCTCGGCCTCGCCGCCGACGGCGCGGTCCGGGTCCTGGAGCGCGTCCTGATGCCCTGGCGGCCCGCCGGCGGACGACCGGGGGCCGGACGATGAGCGCCACCACCGCCACGGCCACCCCCGCCGTCCACCTCCGGGGCCTGCGGCGGGTGTTCGGCACCCGCGCCGTCCTGGACGGCGTCGACCTGGACATCGCCCGCGGCGAGTTCCTCGCCCTGCTCGGCGCCTCCGGCACCGGCAAGACCACCCTGCTGCGGATCCTCGGCGCGCTCGACCGCGCCGACGAGGGCACCGTGCTCGTCCCGCCCTCGCGCACCGTGGTCTTCCAGGAACCCCGGCTGATCCCGTCCAAGCGCGTCCTCGGCAACGTCACCGTCGGCCTGCCGCGCGGCGCCGCCACCAAGGAGACCGGCCGCCGCGCCCTCGCCGAGGTCGGCCTCGCCGACCACGCCGACGCCTGGCCCGGCACCCTCTCCGGCGGCGAGGCCCAGCGCGCCGCCCTCGCCCGGGCCCTCGTCCGGGAACCCGAACTGCTCCTGCTCGACGAGCCGTTCGCCGCCCTGGACGCCCTCACCCGGCTGCGCATGCAGGACCTGGTCGGCGAACTGTGCCGCAAGCACCGGCCCGCCGTCCTGCTGGTCACCCACGACGTGGACGAGGCGATCCGGCTCGCCGACCGGGTGGCCGTACTGCGCGACGGCGCGCTCGTCCGCGACGAGACCGTCACCGTCGAACGCCCCAGGGACGCCGCCGACCCCGACTTCGCGGCGCTGCGCCGCCGCCTGCTCGCCGACCTCGGCGTGCACCAGGACACCGCACCACAGCACGTCAACTAGCCAGCCCCGCAAGAGAAGAGACCGCCATGACCATCACCGTCGGTGTGCACCGCTCCAACCCCTCGCTCTACCACCTGGCCCGACTCGACTACCTCCAGGAGGAGTTGGCCCCGCTCGGCGAGAGCGCCGAGTTCCACCACTACACGGACGGCACCAAGACCGGCCCCTACCTGGCCGACGGCACCATCGACTTCGGCGGCACCGGCTCCACCCCGCCGATCACCGCGCAGGCCGCCGGACACGACATCGTCTACACCGCCGTCTCCGCGCCCCGCCCCGACCACGGCGCGCTGCTGGTCGCCGCCGACGGCCCGGTGCGCTCGGTCGCCGACCTCAAGGGCGCCACCGTGGTGCTCGGCATCGGCTCCTGGCAGACCCACCTGCTCGCCAAGGCCCTGGACCAGCACGGACTCTCCTACCGCGACGACATCACCGCCGAGCGCCCGGCCGGCGACGAGGCCGAGCGGCTGGCCGACGGCCGGATCGCCGGCTGGATCGCCCAGGGCGCCGAACTCGCCGCCGCCCGCCGCACCGGGGCGTTCCGCGAACTGATCCGCACCGGCGACGTCATCACCGACCGCTCGGTGTTCTTCGCCCGCCGCGAACTCGCCGTCCAGCGGCCCGAGGTGGTCGCCGCCATCGTCACCGCCCTCCAGCGTGCCGACCACTGGGCCGCCGCCCACCCCGCCGAGGCCGCCGCGATCGCCGCCGAGGACCAGGGCGGCGAGGCCGCCGACTGGCAGGCCGCGCTCACCGCCCTGCCCTGGCGGCTGGAGCCCGCCACCGCCGCGTTCGTCGCCGAGCAGCAGGAGGCCGCCGACATCTTCCACCGGGTCGGCTTCATCGACCGCGCCGTCACCGTCGCCGACATCCACCTGCCCGAGCTGGAGCAGCCCGTCGCCGACGCCGTCTCCCGCGCCGCCAAGGGAGCCTGAGCAGCATGGCCACCGAAGTCCTCTGGTACCTGATCCCCCGCGAGGGCCACTACCCGTGGGAGCCCGAAGGCCGCCGCCCGGTCGACCTCGGCTACCTCCAGCACCTCGCCGCCACCGTCGAACGCCTCGGCTACACCGGTGCGCTGCTCGCCACCGACCAGTACGACGTGTGGACGCTCGGCTCCGCCCTGGCCGCCGCCACCGGCCCCGGCTTCCAGCCGCTGCTCGCCGTCCACCCCGGCCTGGTCTCGCCCACCCTGCTGGCCAAGATGGCGCTCTCCTTCGAGCACCTGCACGGCCCCGGCCGGCTCCGCTTCAACGTGGTCAACGGCTCCACCAACCAGCTGCGCGAGTACGGCCTGCACGTCGAGCACGACGACCGCTACCGGCTCTCCGCCGAGTACTGGAGCCTGGTCAAGCGCCTCACCAGCGGCGAAGTCTTCGACCACGAAGGCGAGTTCTACCAGCTGAAGAACGCCGGCGGCTCGCTCCGCGACCTCCCGCCGCTGCGCGAGGGACACATCCCGCTCTGGTTCGGCGGCTCCTCCCCGGCCGGCATCGAGGTCGCCGCCGAACACGTCGACGTCTACCTCACCTGGGGCGAGCCCCCGCACCTGCTCAAGGAGAAGCTGGAACGGGTCCGCGAACGCGCCGCCGCCCACGGCCGCACCCTGCGGCTCGGCCTGCGCCTGCACCTGATCGTCCGCGACACCGAGGAACAGGCCTGGGCCGCCGCCGACCGCCTGCTCGACGTCACCAGTCAGGACACCTACGCCCGCCAGCTCGGCGGCCGGGCCGAGGAGGACGGCGTCGGCTGGCAGCGCCAGTTCCGCCAGCACGGCGGCCGGGTCCCGGCCCACGCCCGCGAGCTGGAGACCCACCCCAACCTGTGGCCCGGCATGAGCCTGTTCCGCCCCGGCCCCGGCACCGCCGTGGTCGGCTCCACCGACCAGGTCGTCGAACGGCTGCGCGAGTACCAGGAGTTGGGCGTCGACACCTTCATCCTCTCCGGCAACCCGCTGCTGGAGGAGGCCTACCGGGTCGCCGAGACCGTCCTGCCCAAGCTGCACCCCTGAGCCCCGGCGCTCTCCGAAGCGAACGGGCGGGCGGCCGAACTCTCCCCGGCCGCCCGCCCGTTCAGCACCGCACGGGCTACCTGCTGATCCGGTCGATCTCCGCCAGCTCCTCGGCGGTCAGCGGACCGGCCGCCAGCGCGTCCAGGTTCTGGTCCAGCTGCTTCACGCTCGACGCGCCGATGATCACCGACACCACCCGCTCGTCCCGCAGCACCCAGGACAGCGCCAGCTGCGCCAGGCTCTGCCCGCGGCCCTCCGCGACCTTCGCCAGCGCCCGCAGCTGCTCCAGCTTCGCCCCGGTCAGCGACTCCTCCTTCAGGAAGTGGCCCACCGACATCCGCGACCCGGCCGGCACGTCACCCGACAGGTAGCGGTCGGTCAACAGCCCCTGCGCCAGCGGCGAGTAGGCGATCAGCGCGGTCTGCGTCTCGCCCACCGCGTCCAGCAGCCCCTGCTCCGGCTCCCGGTTCAGGATCGAGTAGCTCGCCTGGTTCAGCAGGCACGGCGTGCCCAGCTCGCGCAGGATCGCCACCGCCTCCCGGTGCTGCTCCGCCGGGTAGTTGGAGATCGCCGCGTACAGCGCCCGACCCGAGCGCACCGCCGTGTCCAGCGCCCCCATCGTCTCCTCCAGCGGGGTGGTCGGGTCCCACCGGTGCGAGTAGAAGACGTCGACGTAGTCCAGGTCCATCCGCTCCAGCGACTGGTCCAGGCTCGCCAGCAGGTACTTGCGGCTGCCGCCGTCCCCGTACGGGCCCGGCCACATGTCCCAGCCCGCCTTCGAGGCGATGAACAGCTCGTCCCGGAACGGACGGAAGTCCTGCGCGAACAGGTAACCGAAGTTGCGCTCCGCACTGCCGTACGGCGGACCGTAGTTGTTCGCCAGGTCGAAGTGCGTCACCCCCCGGTCGAAGGCCCGGCGCAGCACCGCGCGCTGCACGTCCAGCGGCTGGGTGTCGCCGAAGTTGTGCCACAGGCCGAGCGAGACGGCGGGCAGCTGCACACCGCTGCGCCCGGCGCGGCGGAAGGTCATCGAGGCGTAGCGGTCGTCCGCGGGGAGGAAGCTCATGGTCAGCATCCTGCCAGGTGAGGGCCCCCGACGGGACCAACGTCCCTGCCCGTGGACACCCGCCCCGACGTACCCTGGCCGAGCGGAGCAACGCGCCACCGACCGTGACGGCGCGTGACAGCACGAGGAGGGCGGCGCCGTGGCACAGCCGGACACCACCGGACCGGACATCACCAGCCGGGCCGACCTCGAACACGTCCTCCGGCTCTTCTACCGCGCCGCCTTCGCCGACCCGCTGATCGGCCCGCACTTCACCGAGATCGCCCGCCTCGACCTGGAGGCCCACCTCCCCCGGATCACCGACTTCTGGGAGAGCGCCCTGCTGCGCACCGCCTCCTACCGCGGCAACGCGCTCGCCCCGCACGCCGCGCTGCACGCCACCGCCCCGCTCACCGCCGCCCACTTCGGCCGCTGGGTCCAGCTCTGGCGCGCCACCCTCGACGGCCGCCACAGCGGCCCCGTCACCGAACGCGCCAAGGCCCAGGCGCAGCGCATCGCCGTCGCCATGCTGCGCCGCCTCGGCGGGCCCGACACCGGCGGCGGCAGCGGCGGCTTCGTCCCGCTCGCCGCCGTCCGCCTGGCCTCCGGCAGCGCCGCGGGCTGAGCGCCGCCCGGCGCGGTTCACGCGATCCGCGCGATTCACGCGATCAGCCGAACCTGTTTCCCGGGAATGCACGGCGGCGGGAATTCCCTCGCCCCTTCCCGGCCGAAGGCCGTCGGCGGCGGAGTCCGGTGCGGCCGCCGACGGTTCGCGCACGGGGCCGGGTGGGGGCACGGGTGGGTCACTGGCCCCAGGTCACGTCGTCCACGTGGACCGACGGCGGGGTGGTGTGCAGCGGGGGCACGGTGACGGACGCCTGCGGGCCGTCGGCCCGGACGGTGGCGCCGAGCGGGGAGGAGTGCGCCGGTGCGGCCAGGCCGACGAGGGCCGAGAGGCCGGCGACGAGCAGCGCGACGGACGTGGTTCGGGACATACGGGTGGCGTTCACGGAATTCTCTCCCCCGAGAAATGGATTCTGCTGCGGCACTTTCCGGGTTGTCCCGGCGTTTCCAGTGCGGTCGGCTTTCGTTTTCCCCGGCGTGTTCCCCGGTGTTCTCTCCCTGCCGACACCTCTACTCTGGCGCGTCCGGCGGGGGCACGGAAGTCCGACGGGGTGGACGGAAGTGGTCCTGGCACAAGCCGTCCACTCGTCCCACCCGTCATACGAGTCCCAGCAGTCACATCTGTCACATCAGGCTCACCGGCCCCAGCAGGGCACCGGGTCAGGAGGCGCGAGTGGGCGGACGGGCTCCCCGCCGGGGTCGTCACGACCCGCCGGGCGGTCGCGGCCGCCCTCGAACGTCACGACCAGGCCCCGTCGAGGACGGAGCCAGCCCGAACGGGCTGATCCCGCTCACCGGCAACGAGATCCGGCGGCTGTCCACGGCCGTGACGGCAGAAGATCCCCAGCAACCGCTGGAGCGTTAGGCGGCAGCCGAGGCGTCACGGTAGAGCACGGTGCGGAAGATCCCGGAGAGGGTGGCACCCACCAGCAGCGCGCAGATCAGCAGCAGGGCGGCGACCAGTCCGCCCGCGAGGGCGGGCCCCACGTCGTTCGACTCCACCCCGAGCATGAAGGCCACGAATCCGATGACCACCGAGAGGACCACGGGCAGCGCGATCCACAGCGAGCCGTACACCTGCCGGGAGAAGGTCTCGCGCAACATCCGCGCCGACCGGCGGGTGCCCTCCACCACCCCGAGGCCATCGATCATCATGGCCGGCAGCGCCAGGTAGGTGGCAACGGTCCATCCGGCGCTGAACAGTTCGTCCATGATCCAGCCGGCGACCGGGATCCGCTCCAACTGCCGGACGAGCAGCAGAACCGTCGTGTTGAGCAGGCTCCACACCAGCAGCCGTCGCCAGTGCCGCACGGCCCGCCGACAGCTCGCGCCGATCCGGGCGGGCTCTCCCCGCAGCACGTCATCGACCGCGCAGATCATGGCCGCACTGCAGAGGGTGAGGACGAACCCCAGCAGGAGATAGCCGACGACCAGGAGGAGCACGTCCAAGGCGGACGGCGACGGCTCCGCCCAGGCCCGAAGAAACGCCGGCACCATCACGCCACCGGATATGAGCGCCAGCGCGGCACCGCTCAGCAGGGGGAACACCAGCAGACGGCGGTTGTTCCGGAGCAGCCCGAAGGACACGCGAACAGGCTGCACGGTACTCACGACAACTTCCCCCAGGGACGGTCACGCCACGCCGACCCGCCACAGGCTACGGCAGGCGGCATGACCGCTCACCACCGAGTCGTCGCCGCCACTGGTCACGGGAGTACCGGTGCTCCGACCGGGATGACTGCCCGGGGCGTCAGTCGGGCGGTCGGAAACCGGCCACCGCAGCCCGAAATGGCACGCCCGCCCGACGGCCACGCACTAGGGTGCGCACATGTCCGAATCCTCGACCAAGGACTTCTACGACGAACTGGCCCGCGACTACCACCTGATCTTCCGGGACTGGGACGCGAGCATGGCCCATCAGGCCCAGGTACTGGACGGGCTCCTGCACGCGCGTCTGGGGCCGGGACCGCACAGGATCCTGGACTGCTCGTGCGGGATCGGGACCCAGGCGATCGGACTGGCCTCGGGACGGCACGAGGTCATCGGCAGCGACCTGAGCCCCCTCGCGGCCGCCCGAGCCGCAGCCGAGGCGGCGGCCCGTGGCGTCCGCCTGCCGACAACCGCCGCGGACATGCGCCGACTGCCCTTCAGGTCGTCGGTCTTCGACGTCGTCCTGTGCGCCGACAATTCACTCCCGCACCTGCTGTCCGCGCAGGACCTCCGGGCGGCGCTCATCGGCATGCGCCGCGTGCTCCGGGACGACGGACTGCTGGTGGTCACCCTCCGGGACTACGACGAGGCCCGCCTGGCCAAGCCCGAAGCGACACCACCCCAGGTCTCCGAGACCCCCGACGGCCCGGTGATCAACTTCCAGCTCTGGCACTGGCACGAGGACGGCGAACGCTACGACCTCGAACACTTCCAACTCACCCCGGCACAGGACACCTGGAATGTGCGAGTCCGCCGCACCACCTACTGGGCACTGACCCGCCGGCAGCTGACGGAGTCCGTCACCGAAGCCGGCTTCACCGGCCTCACCTGGCACACCCCGGCCTCCAGCGGGTACTACCAGCCCGTACTCACCGCCCGGCGCGCTTCGTCCCCGTAGGGGACCGGGCACGCACCCGGCGCACCCGGTCCGGTTCGCGGCGGCCGCCCCGGCCGGTCACCCTGGGGAGCGGATCCCGTGCGGGGAGTGAACACCCCGCGCTTGGAAGCCACTTGGAACGCAGGTCGGCGACGCCTGCCGGACGGCATCGCATAGGCTCGGCCCCACGATGGTGCGGATCACTGTGCTCGGGACGCTGACGGCGCACGTGGCGGGGGCCGCCACCCGGTTGGGAGGCCCGCGCCAGCGCGGCGTGCTCGCCCAACTCCTGGTCGCGCGCGGGACGGCCGTCCCCGCCGACCGGCTGATCGACGACCTCTGGGACGGCCGCCCGCCCGCCAAGGCCGCCACCTCCCTCCAGGCGTACGTCTCCAACCTGCGCCGCCTGCTCGAACCCGCCCGCGGCCCCCGGCAGGAGGCCCGCCTGCTGGTCAGCGAGGCCGGCGGCTACGCGCTGCGCGGCGTCCGCACCGACGCGCAGGACTTCGAGGAGCTGCTCGACGGCCCCGCCCCGGACGCCGACGACGCCGAGCGGCTGCGCCGGGCGCTCGCGCTCTGGCAGGGCCCGGCCTACCACGAGTTCGCCGACCGCCCCTGGGCCGTCCCCGAGATCACCCGGCTGGAGGAGCTGCGCACCACCGCCCGCGAATCCGCCGTCGAAGCCGACCTCGTCGCCGGCCGCACCCGCCCCGCCGCGCAGGCCGCCGCCGCCCTCGTCGACGACCACCCCCTGCGCGAAGAGGCCTGGCGCCTGCTCGCCCTCACCCTCTGGCACGCCGGCCGCCAGGCCGAGGCGCTCGCCGCGATCCGCCGCGCCCGCGACTACTTCGCCACCGAACTCGGCCTCGACCCGGGCCCCCTGCTCACCGCCGTCGAATCCGCGATCCTGCACCAGCGCACCGAAGACCTGGCCCCCGGGCCCCGGCCCGCCGGGCCTGCGGCGGAAGACGCCGGAGCGGACCGGCCCGGTGCGCCCAGCAGCCCGTCCGCCCCCGCACCCGCACCCGTCCCCGCACCCGCACCCGTCCCCGCCCCCGCGCCCGCGCCCGACGCCGCGCGGGCCCTCGCGCCGTCCGGTGCCCTCGCCGTGCGCGGCGGGGCCGGTGGCGGGCGCGCGCAGGTGTTCGTCGGGCGGGAGGGGGAGGTGGCGGCGCTGCTGGGGGCGGCCGGGCGGGCCCGGGGCGGGGTGGGGTTCGCGCTGGTGGGCGGGGAGGCCGGGGCCGGGAAGTCGACCCTGCTGGGACGGGTGCGGGAGCGCCTGGAGGCGGACGGCTGGCGGGTGGTGACCGGCCGGTGTCCGGAGAGCGCGGGCGCCCCCGCCGCCTGGGCGTGGACGGAGGTGCTGCGCGAACTCGCCTGGCACGAGCCGGCCACCGCGTCCGACCCGCTGCTCGCCCCGCTGCTCGCCGACCCGAACCCGAGCGGACGGCAGGACGCCCGCTCGGGCCGGTTCCGCCTGCACCGGGCCGTCGTCGCCAGGCTGCACGACGCGGCCCGCACCGCACCGCTCGCCGTGCTGCTGGACGACCTGCACGCCGCTGATCCGGAAACCCGGGAAATCCTGGGCGAGTTGGCCGCAGACCAACCCCTGGAGGGCCCGGGCGGCGGCCTGCTGGTGGTGGCCGCGCTGCGTCCCGGCGAGGGCGAACTCGCCGACGTCCTGGCCAGGTTGGCCCGGCGATCGCCGGTCCGGGTGCCGCTCGGCGGCCTCGCCGAGCCGGACGCGGGCCGGCTGATCGAGGCGGTGTGCGCGGCGCCGGTCCGCCCGGAGACCGTCCGGGCGCTGGCCGAACGCACCGGCGGCAACCCGTTCTACCTCGCCGAGAGTGCCCAACTCCTGGCCCTGGAAGGCGACTCCACCGCGCTGCGGCAAGTCCCGCAGGGCGTCCGGGACGTGCTGCGCCGCCGCTTCGAGCGGCTGCCCGCGCCCGCCGTCGACCTGCTGCGGCTGGCCGCCGTCGCGGGCCGGGAGAGCGACGTCGACCTGCTGCTGCGGGCCGGCGAGCAGGACGAGGAGGCCGCGACCGAGGCGGTCGAGGCGGCCGTCGCGGGCGGCCTGCTGCTCGAACCCCGGCCCGGCACCGTCCGGTTCGCCCACGTGCTGGTCCGCGACACCCTGTACGCCGACCTCGGCGGCCTGCGCCGGGCCCGCCTGCACGGCCGGATCGGACACGCCCTGCACGACCTGCGTCCCGGTGAACTCGCCGCGCTGGCCCACCACTTCACCGAGGCCGCGACCGCCGGGACGGCCGCCCTCGCGGTCGACCACTGCGTCCGCGCCGCCGAGGCCGCCGAACGGCGCTACGCCCACCCCAGCGCCGTCAACCTGTTCCGGCAGGCCGTCGACAACCTGGAGCGCGCCGCCGAACGGCCCGGCGAGGACCGGGCCGCCCGCCGGATCGAGCTGCTCGGCGCGCTGCTGCGGGCCCAGGTCCGGGCCGGGCAGGTCACCGCCGCGACCGAGACCAAGGCGCGCGCGCTCCGACTCGCCCGGGAGAGCGGCCGGGAGGACCTGCTGATCGCCGCCTGGACGGCCTGGACCGAACCCACCCCGTGGGTCACCCACCCGTACGGCGCCTTCGACCGGGAGGCCGTCGAGCAGCTCGACCGGCTGCTGCGCCGCACCGACCTGCCGCCCGCCACCCGCTGCCGGCTGCTCGACGCGCTCACCCAGGAACTCGACTGCGCGGGCTCCCCGGAGGCGATCACCGCCGGCCGGGAGGCCGTCGCGATCGCCCGCGGCGAAGGCGACCCGCGGCTGCTCTGCCTCGCCCTCGCCGCCCAGGCCCGCGCCTGCGACCACGAGTTGGCCCCCGAGGAGCGGGCCGGACTCGCCGCCGAACTCGCCGCGCTGGCCACCGAGCACGACCTGCCCGCCTACCGCTGGCACGCCGAGCACCTCGCCGCCACCGCCGCCGCCGTGCACGGCGACCTGCCCGCGCTGCGCCGCCACATGGCCGCCGCCGAGGAGATCGCGCACCGCTACGGGCTGGTCGAGTTCGTCGACGTGGTGCTGTTCCAGCGCGGCATGCTGGAACTCGCCGCCGACCGGGTCGAGGACGCCGTCGCCCTCTACGAGCGGGCCCTGACCGGCCTGCGCGAGCGCGGCTCGCTGCACGCGGGCGGCCTGGGCGCGCTGATCCGGATCGTGATCGCGCACCGGCAGGGCCGGCTCGCCGACACCCTGCCGCTGATCGAGGAGCACCGCGACCAGTACGGTCCGCTGGTCGCCGACGTCACCGCGCTCGCCCTGCTCGCCGCCGGCCACGGCCCCGAGGCGGCCCGCCGGGCCCGCGGCACGGGCGGCGCCGTCCAGGCCGACTACTTCCGCTCGCTGTTCCTGCAACTGCGCGCCGACCTGGTCATCGCCCTGGACGAACGCGCGGAGGCCGCCGAACTCCTCGACGAGATGCGCCCGTTGGCCCACCTGGTGGCGGGCGCCGCCTCCACCTCGATCGCGATCCGCCCGATCGCCCTCACCCTCGCCGAACTCGCCGTCCACCTGGGCCGCACCGCCGAGGCCGCCGAGCACTACCGCCGGGCCGCCGAGGTCGCCCACCGCTGGGAGGCCCCCGGCTGGGCCGCCGAGGCCGCCGCCGGCCTCCGGGCCCTGGAACGCTAGCCGACTCCGGAACCAGGCCCCGGAACCAGGCTCCGGAACCAGGCCCCGAAGGGCTGCCGAGAGTCCGCCAAGTGGCCTCCAAGCGGCGTCTCCCACACTGGGGTTCGACACCGCATCGACCGCTGCACGGAAGGCTCCTGCAATGTCCACACTCCTCGGCCGCCTCGGCGGGGCCGCGGCGGCCCGGCCCTGGCGCACCGTCGCGGCCTGGGCGCTGCTGATCGTCGCGGTCCTGGGCCTGGCCCAGGCGTTCGGCGGCGAACCGCACGACGACTACCGCGTTCCCGGCACCCGTTCCACCGCGGGCATGGACCTGCTGAACGCGCGCTTCCCGGACAGTTCCGGCACCAGCGCCCGGGTGGTGGTCCACGACCGGGGCGGCCGCGCGCTGCCCGCCGAGCCGCTGGAGGCGCTGCGCGGGCGGCTCGCCGCGCTGCCGCACGCGCTGTCGGTCAGCGAGCCGATACCGTCCCGGGCCGGTGACACCGCGCTGCTGACGGTCGGCTACGACGCGAAGATCACCGACTTCAAGGGCTCGGCCGGCCTGGACGCGCTGCGCGGGGCGGCCCGGGCCACCACCGACGCCGGGTACCAGGTCGAGTTCGGCGGCGAGCTGCCGGAGAACTTCAGCGCCCCGAACGGGACGGCCGAGGCGATCGGCATGGCCGCCGCCCTGGTGATCCTGGTGGTCGCGCTCGGCACGGTGACCGCGGCGGGCCTGCCGCTGCTGGTCGCACTGGCCGGCCTGGGCACCGGCATCGGGCTGATCACCCTGCTGTCGGCGCTGACCGACATCAGCGACGTCGCGCCCACCGTGGCGTCCATGGTCGGCCTCGGCGTCGGCATCGACTACGCGCTGCTGCTGGTCTCCCGGCACGTCGAGGGGCTGCGCCGGGGCCTGGACGCCCGCTCCGCCGCCGCCGAGGCGAACGCCACCGCGGGCTCCTCCGTGGTGGTGGCCGGATCGACGGTGCTGGTCTCGCTGTTCGGCCTCAAGCTGGCCGGCCTGTCGGTCTACGCCTCCTTCGGCTACGCGACCTTCGCCACCGTCGGCGCGGTCATGGCGGCCTCGCTGACCCTGGTGCCCGCGCTCGCCGCGCTGGCCGGCCCGCGCCTGCTGCGCCGCGCCGAACGCCGGGGGCCCGCCGCCGGGGCCGCCCCGGCGGTGACGGCCCCGGCCGGCGGCCCGACCCGGACCGAGCGCTGGGCCGGCATGATCGGCCGCCGCCCGGTCGCGGCCGCCGTCCTCTCGCTGGCGGTGCTGCTCGGCCTGGCCGCCCCGGTGCTCGGCATGCGGACCTGGCCGCAGGACGCCGGCAGCCAGGCGTCCGGCAACACCACCCGCAAGGCGTACGACCTGGTCGCCGACGCGTACGGCCCCGGCGCGAACGGGCCGCTGCTGCTCGCGGTCGACCTCGGCCGGCTGCCGGAGGGCGAACTGCCCGCGCTGGCGGCTAGGTTGGCGGCCGATCCGGAGGTGGCCGCGGTCCAGCCGGCCCGGGTCAACGCGGCCCGGGACGCCGCCGTGATCAGCGTCCAGCCCAAGACCGGCCCGCAGGACGAGGCCACCGCGAAGCTGCTGGAGCGGCTGCGCGACCACGAGCTCCCGGCGGGCGTCGAGGTGACCGGCCAGGTCGCGGCGTTCGCCGACATCTCCGACCGGCTCGCGCAGCGGCTGTGGGTGGTGGTCCCGTTCGTGGTCGCGCTGTCGCTGATCCTGCTGACCGTGCTGTTCCGGGCGCCGGTGATCGCGGTCAAGGCCGCCGCGATGAACCTGCTCTCGGTGGCCGCCGCGTACGGCGTGATGACGGCGGTCTTCCAGCACGACGCCGGGGCGAGGCTGCTCGGCCTGCCGCACGCGGTGCCGGTCTCCAGCTGGGTGCCGATCCTGATGTTCACCGTCCTGTTCGGCCTGTCGATGGACTACGAGGTGTTCCTGCTGGCCCGGGTCCGCGAGGACTGGCTGGCCACCGGCGACGCGCGCGGCAGCGTGGTGCGCGGCCTGTCCGCCACCGGACGGGTGATCAGCAGCGCCGCCGCGATCATGGTGGCGGTCTTCACCGGCTTCGCGATCGACCCCGACATCACCGTCAAGATGATCGGCGTCGGCATGGCCGCGGCCGTCCTGGTCGACGCCACCGTGGTCCGGATGGTCCTCGTCCCCGCCACCATGACCCTGCTCGGCCGCCTCAACTGGTGGCTGCCCCGCTGGCTCGACCGCCTGCTGCCCGAGCTGGCCGTCGAACCCGCCGCGCCCGCCGGGCCCCCGTCCCGCACCCCCGCCGAGCGGTCGGAGCCGGCGATCGGGGTCTGACCCGCGCCGCCCCCGCCCCGCGGGCCCCGCCGTACGCACGGCGGGGCCCGCGGGCGTACGGGTGGAACGGGTGGGCGAGCCGCCGGACGGGCTGGTCGCGGCGGCGCGGGAGCGGCTCGCCGAAGCAGGATGATCATGACGGCGTGTTAAATCGGACATAACGTAACAGTTCGGATCTAATACGCTTATGAGTCTCCTGCGTGAGAACGCCGTTCTCGCCCTCTTCTTCTGCCTGGGTCTGGGCTACCTGGTCGGAAAACTACGCGTCGGACCGATCCAACTGGGCGGCATCTGCGGCGTCCTGATCGTCTCCATGCTGGTCGGAGCCCAGAACGTCTCGGTCAACGCCGACGTCAAGAACGTGGCGTTCGCCCTGTTCATCTTCTCGCTCGGCTACATCGCCGGCCCGCAGTTCTTCGCCAACATGAACGCCAAGGGCCTGCGCTTCGGCGTGCTCTCCGTGATGGAGGCCGTCGTCGTCGTGCTGATGGCGCTCGGCATCGCCGAGGCCTTCGACCTGGACGTCGGCACCGCCGCCGGCATCCTGGCCGGCGCCGCCACCGAGTCCGCCGCCGTCGGCACCGCGCAGGACGCGATCGCCAAACTCCCCGGCATCACCGCCGACCAGACCACCCAGCTGCAGGCGCACGTCGCCACCGCCTACTCGGTCTGCTACCTGTTCGGCCTGATCAGCATCGTCCTGCTGACCAGCCAGCTCTTCCCGATGCTGATGCGGATCAACCTGGCCGACGCCTCCCGCAAGGTCTGGGAGAAGATGCGCGGCGAAGGCGGCGAACTGGAACCCGGCGAGGCCCCCTCGCTGCCCGCCCTGGTCGGCCGCACCTACCTGGTCTCGCAGGGCGAGGGCACCCGGATCAGCCAGCTCCAGGAACGCTCCGGACAGCTCGTCACCGTCGAGGCGGTCAGCCGCGGCGGCAAGAAGCTCACCGTCGACGACGACCCCGTGCTGCGCCGCGGCGACCAGGTGCTGGTGGTCGGCCGGCGCGCCGCCGTGCTCGACGCCGGACACGAACTCGGCCCCGAGACCAGCGGCGTCCCCGGCCTGGACAGCCCGATGGCGGTCCGCGAGATCGTGGTCACCAACAAGGCGGTCGCCGGGCACACCCTCAACGCCATCCGCGACCAGGACCACGACGCCACCGGCGGCGTCTTCCTCACCGACATCCAGCGCGTCGACCACCACCTGCCCGCCGTCGGCGAGACCGAGGTCCACCGCGGCGACACCCTCACCGTGGTCGGCGCCCGCTCCCGGGTCGAGAAGTTCGCCGCCAAGGTCGGCGCCACCGTCCGCTCGGACACCGTCGACTACGTCTACATGTCGCTCGGCATCTGCCTCGGCGTCCTGCTCGGCAAGGTCAACGTCCACTTCGGCGAGATCAACCTGACCCTCGGCACCGGCGGCGGCTGCCTGATCGCCGGCCTGGTCTTCGGCTGGTTCCGCTCGCTGCGCCCCACCTTCGGCGCCTACCCGCCGGTCGCCGCGCAGACCATGAAGGACCTCGGCCTGGCCATGTTCATCGCCGTCACCGGCATGGCCGCCGGCCCCGACGCCGGGCCGCTGCTCAAGCAGTACCCCGTCCTGCTGCCGGTCTCCGGCATCCTGATGGTGGTCGTCCCCGCCTTCCTCGGCCTGTTCATCGGACGCCGCCTCCTCAAGATCGAACCGCCGATCCTGGTCGGCGCGATCGCCGGGCAGCAGTGCTCCACCCCCGCGATCACCGCCGTCGGCAACGTCGCGCAGAGCAGCGTCCCGATGCTCGGCTACACCATCACCTACACCATCTCCAACTTCCTGCTGCCGCTGACCGGACCGCTACTGGTCGGCCTGGTCGGCCTGAACGGAGGGTGACACCGGATGGACTGGATCACCGACCACGTCTTCAAGCCCTATCCCGAACTGCTGATCTTCCTGACCATCGCGATCGGCTTCCTCGTCGGCCGCCTGCACTGGAAGGCCATCGGCCTGGGCGCCGTCACCGGCTGCCTGATCGCCGGCCTGTTCACCGGCTGGGTGACCGAGGTCGAGGTCAACGGCACCGTCAAGTCGGTGTTCTTCATCATGTTCCTGTTCGCCCTCGGCTACAAGGTCGGCCCGCAGTTCTTCCGCGGCCTCAAGAAGGACGGGCTGCCGCAGGTCGCGGTCACCGCCGCGGTCTGCGTCAGCGGCCTGGCCATCTGCTGGGGCTTCGCCGAAATGCTCGGCTACGGACCGGGGCTGGGCGCCGGACTGCTCGGCGGCGCGCTCACCCAGTCCGCCGTCATCGGCGTCGCCCAGGACGCCATCGCCGGCCTGCCCGGCCTCAGCGCCGACCAGATCACCGCCCAGCAGAACCTCGTCCCGATCGGGTACGCCGTCACCTACCCGCTCGGCACCATCCTGTGCGCGATCCTGCTGGCCAACATCGCCCCCCGCTTCCTGCACAGCGACCTCGCCGCCGACTCCCGCGAGCTCGCCGCCGAACTCGACGCCCCCGCCGACGACCCCGACCTCGCCGAGGGCTACTACGAGGTCGTGCTGCGCGCCTACACCGCCGTCAACGGCCCGATCGGCTCCACCATCGAGCAGTTCGAACAGCGCGAGCAGGCCGCCGGCCGCCGGATCTACCTCACCCGGGTCCGCCGCGACGGGACGATCCTCGACCACGACCAGCAGACCGTCATCGAACGCGGCGACGTGCTCGCCGTCAGCGCGCTCCGCCACGACCTGGTCGAACTCGACCCGGTCAGCGCCATCGGCCCGGAGAGCGACGACGTCGAACTGCTCGGCTACCAGACCGAGCACCTGCACGTCGTCGCCTCCGAGAAGGCCCAGCTCGGCAAGACCATCGCCGACCTGCGGCGCGAGCCGTTCATGGTCGGCGTGTTCGTCGACAAGGTCTACCGCTCCGGCGCCGAGTTCCCCTACCGGCTCACCACCCAGGTCGAACGCGGCGACACCCTGCTGCTCTCCGGCCCGCAGCGGCTGGTCGAACCGGCCGCCAGGGCGATCGGCAAACCCGTGCCGACCAGCTTCGCCACCGACATGACCTGGGTCGGCCTCGGCATCTTCCTCGGCGGCTGCATCGGCATCCCCGCGCTCACCCTGGGCGGCGTGCCGATCAGCCTCTCCACCTCCGGCGGCGCGCTCATCATGGGCCTGGTCTTCGGCTGGATCCGCGGCAAGTACCCCACCTACGGCAACGTGCCGCCCGGCGCCCAGTGGTTCATGGACACCCTCGGCCTGTGCGCGTTCGTCGCCATCGTCGGCATCAACGCCGGACCGAGCTTCACCAGCGGCCTCTCCCAAGCCGGTTGGGGCCTCCTGCTGTGGGGCGCCGTCGCCACCGTCGCCCCGCTGGTGGTCGGCCTGCTGATCGGCCACTTCGTGTTCAGGATGCGCCCGCCGATCCTGATGGGCGTGGTCGCCGGCGCGCAGACCACCACCGCCGCGATCGGCGCGATCAACGAAGCCTCCCGCAGCCAGATCCCCACCCTCGGCTACACCATCCCGTACGCCGCGGGCAACGTCCTGCTGACCATCTGGGGCGCCATCATCGTCGCCCTGCTCGGATGACCTCCCGCCGTCCCCCGTCTTCCCCGTCGTCCCCGTCGAAGGAACACGCACCATGAGCAAGCCGTCGATCAGCCGCGAGGAGATCCAGCGCCTCTCCCGGCTCAGCCCGTTCGAACTCAAGGGCGAGTTCATCAGGCTCGCCGAGCAGTACCAGGCCGACCAGCCCGGGCAGAAGGGCAAGACCACCGCCCACATGCTCAACGCCGGCCGCGGCAACCCCAACTGGGTGTGCACCGGCCCGCGCGAGGCGATGCTCGCCCTCGGCCACTTCGCGCTCGGCGAGTCCCGCCGGGTCTGGACCGCCGACAACCTCGGCGGCATGCCCGAGCAGGACGGCATCGCCGGACGCTACGACCACTTCGCCCGCTCCCACCCCGAACTGCCCGGCATCGACCTGCTCTCCGCCTGCGTCAGCCTCGCCGTCGACCGCTTCGACCTCGACCGTGACGCCTTCCTGCACGAACTCGCGGACGCCGCGATCGGCGACAACTACCCCGTCCCCGACCGGATGCTGCCCGGCGCCGAACAGGTCGTCATCGGCTACCTGCACGACGAACTGATGGACCGCCGGCCCCCCGAGGGCGACCTCGACCTGTTCGCCACCGAAGGCGGCACCGCCGCCATGTGCTACATCTTCGACTCCCTGATGAAGAACGGGATCCTGCACAAGGGCGACAAGATCGCCCTGATGGTGCCGGTCTTCACCCCCTACATCGAGATCCCCGAACTCGACACCTACGAGTTCGACGTCGTCACGGTCGAAGCCTCCTCCTTCGCCGAGGCCGGCGTCCGCGAATGGCGCTACCCCACCGAGGAGGTCGCCAAGCTCGCCGACCCCGCCGTCAAACTCGTCTGCCTGGTCAACCCCAGCAACCCGCCCTCGCTCGCGCTCTCCCAGCGGGTCACCGACCAGATCAAGTCCATCGTCGCCACCGACAACCCGGGCCTGATCATCGTCACCGACGACGTCTACGGCACCTTCGTCGACCACTTCCGCAGCATCGCCGCCGAGCTGCCCCGCAACACCCTGCTCGTCTACTCCTACTCCAAGCACTACGGCTGCACCGGCCACCGCCTCGGCGTCATCGGCCTCCAGCGCGACAACGTCATCGACGACGCCCTCGCCGCCCTCCCGCAGGCCGACAAGGACCGCCTCGCCAAGCGCTACGGCAGCCTCAGCCTCGACCCCGGCAGCATCCGCTTCATCGACCGCCTGGTCGCCGACTCCCGCCAGGTCGCCCTCAACCACACCGCCGGACTCTCCCTCCCGCAGCAGGCCCAGCTCACCCTGTTCTCGCTCTTCGCGCTGCTCCCCGAGGGCAAGGCCTACAAGGCCAAGGTGCAGGCCATCGTCCAGCAGCGCCTCGGCCTGCTGCTCGAAGGCTCCGGCATGAAGATCTCCGAGGACCCGCAGCGGGCCGGCTACTACATCGAACTCGACCTGCTCGCCGAGGCCGAACGCACCTCCGGGCCCGGGTTCGCCGCCTTCCTGCAGAAGAACTACGAACCCACCGAACCGCTCTTCCGCCTCGCCGAACAGACCGGCGTCGTCCTGCTCAACGGCGGCGGCTTCGACGGCCCGCAGTGGTCGGTCCGGGTCTCGCTCGCCAACCTCGACGACCTCGACTACCTCAAGATCGGCCACCACCTGAAGGCCATCCTCGACGACTACCGCACCGAGTGGCGCGCCGCCGGCGGCAACTGACCGCCGCCCCCCCGCCTGTCGGTGCCCGTCCGGGAACGCCCCGGGCGGGCACCGGCGCGTCCGGGCGGGGGCCGCCCCTGGTTGTCCGGGCCGGGATGGGCGGCGCATGCTGGAGGGGAGCGGCCGGGGCGACCCGGGGCCGAGGAGTGTGCCATGGAGATCAGGGCGGCCAACGGAGTGGTGGCGGGGGTCGACGGGTCGGAGCCCGCCGCCGAGGCGGCGGAGTGGGCCGCCCGGGAGGCGGAGTGGCGGGGGACGGGGCTGCACCTGGTGCACGCCGTCAACACCGGGACGGTGACGCTCTCGCCGCGCACCGGGGCCGGCGTCACCGACCTGATCCTGCGGGAGGCCGCGGAGCTGCTGGAGGGCGTCCAGTCGAGACTCGCGGCCGCCCACCCGGGACTGCGGATCACCGGCGACGTCGTCCCGCGCGACGCCGGGGAGGCCGTGCTGACCGCCGCCGAACACGCCTCGCTCGCCGTCCTCGGGACGCGCGGCCACGGCGGGTTCGCCTCGCTGCTGCTCGGCTCGGTCAGCCTGCGGGTCGCCGCGCACGCCGACTGCCCGGTGGTGGTGGTCCGCGCCGCCGGTCACCCGGACGGGCCGGTGCTGGTCGCCGTCCACGACGAACGGGACGCCGCCGCGCTGCGGTTCGGCTGCGCGACCGCCGCCCGCCGGGGCCTGCCGGTGCGGGCCGTGCACACCTGGTCGCCGGTGGTGGCCGACGTCGGGCGGATGGCGCCGATGGTCGACGAACTCGGCGAGGAGTCCCGGCTGCACGAGCAGCTGCTGCGCCGCACCTGCGACCCGGTGCGCGAGGACTACCCGGACGTCGAGGTGGAGAGCCACCAGCTGACCGGGGGCACCGCCGCGACCCTGGTCGAGGAGTCCCGCACCGCCGCCCTGCTGGTGGCCTCCCGGCACGAGCCCGCGCCGCGCTTCGGCCTGCGGCTGTCGACGCCCGTGCACGCCGTCCTGCACCACGCGCACTGCCCGGTGGCCGTCGTCCCGGTGTGACCGTCGGGCCGGGCTGTCGGGCAGGACCGTCAGGCAGGGCAGGGCCGTCGGGCAGGGCCGTCGGGCAGGACCGTCAGGCAGAGCCGTCGGGCAGCGGGAGCAGCAGGGGGCCGACCAGGCGGCGGAAGGCGGTGTCGGCGAGGTCGGCCGCGGCGGTCGGGGGCGTGTCGGCGGCCGCCCAGGACTCGACGGCGACCCGCATCGCGGTGTTCGCGGCGGCGGCCAGCAGGCGGGCGTCCGGGCCCTCGGCGGCCAGCCCGGTGAGCCCGGCCAGGACGGGGCGCAGCGCCGCCTCGGCGTCGTGGTGGACCCGGTGCCACACGTCGCGCAGCGCCGGGTCGTCCGGCATCGCGCGGAGCAGGCCGCGGGTCCAGGCCAGCGACTCGGCGGCGCGGCCCGGGGCGGGGGTGAGGGAGGCGCGGGCGGAGTCCAGCAGGGCGGTGAGCGGCGGGGTGCCGGGGGCGGTGGCGGCGAGCAGCGCGACCCACTGGCGGGAGCCCTCGGCGAGCAGCGGGGCGACCGCGTCCTCCTTGGTGCGGAAGTAGCGGTAGAAGGTGCGCAGCGAGACGCCGGAGGTGCGGGCGATGTCCTCGGCGGTGGTGCCCTCGGCGCCGTGCTCGGCGAACAGGCGGGCCGCGGCGAGCGCGATCTCCTGCTGGGTGGCGGCCTTGCGGCGCTCGGTGAGCGAGGGCGGGGCGTGTTCGGACATGGCGGTTCCCCCGGTGCGTGCGTGCGGGCCCGCGGGTGGGTGTGCGGGCCCGCGGGTGCGGTTCGGCGGCCTCCAGCGTAGCCGGGGAGCGTCACGGAATGCGGAAGTGGCACAACGTGCCATCCAGGCGTACCGTGCACATCGAGGGGCGGGGCCGACCGCCCGGCCCCCGTCCGCACCACAGGGAGACCCCCGTCATGAAGCGTTTCGAAGGCCGCCGCGTCCTGATCACCGGCGCCGGCTCCGGCATCGGCCGGGCCACCGTCCACCGGATCCTGGCCGAGGGCGGCACCGTGGTCGCCGTCGACGTGTCCGAGGCCGGCCTCGCCGCGACCCGGGAGCAGGCCGAGGCCGACGGCACCGCCGGGCGGCTGAGCACCGCGGTCGTCGACATCTCCGACGAGGCGTCCGTCCGGGCCGGCGTCGGCGGCGCGATCACCGGCCTCGGCGGCCTGGACGTGCTGGTCAACGCGGCCGGCATCCTGCGCTCGGCGCACACCGAGCGGACCACGCTGGAGTTCTGGAACCGGATGCTGGCGGTCAACCTGACCGGCACCTTCCTGGTCACCCGCGAGGCGCTGCCCGCGCTGCTCGCCACCGGCCGCGGCGTGGTGGTCAACTTCTCCTCCACCTCCGCCTCCTTCGCCCACCCCTACATGGCCGCGTACGCCGCGACCAAGGGCGGCATCCAGTCCTTCACGCACGCCATCGCCGCCGAGTACGCCAAGCAGGGCCTGCGCGCGGTCAGCGTCGCGCCCGGCTCGATCGCCTCCGGCATGACCGCCGACCCCGGCCTGCCCGCGGACGCCGACATGTCGTGGTTCGGCAAGCTGCAGCCCGCCCTCGGCCAGGGCTTCGCGGGCCCCGAGACGGTCGCCGGCGTGATCGCCATGCTGGCCTCCGACGACGGCGCGTTCGTCACCGGCACCGAGATCCGGATCGACGGCGGCACCCACGCCTGATCCGCCGCCCGGCCCCGGTCCCTGATCCGCCGCCCGGCCCCGGTCCCTGACCCGCCGCCCGGTCCCCTCCCCGCTTCCGGGAACCGAGGGGCCGGGTCGGGGCGTCACCCCGGCGGCGGGCATACTGCTTGCCGCACGTGCCCGCGGCACGTCGCGAGCCCCGTCCCGGCCGCCGACCGTCGACCGTCGACCGCGCGGGGGAGGGCGGGGCCGGGAGCGGAAGACGACGGAAGGCACGGGGACCACGGGGCATGGGGCTCACCAGCACGACACTGCTGCTGTTCACGATCGAGGTCGCGCTGGTCGTCCTCGGCGCGACCGTCTGGTGGTGGCCCGCCCTCGCCGGGAAGCACTGGCGGGCGATGCTCGGACGGATCGGCGCGCTGCTCGGCAGCCAGCTCGCGCTGCTCGCCGTGCTCGGTCTGCTCGCGAACAACTACTTCTCGTTCTACAGCAGTTGGAACGACCTGCTGGGCACCGGACCGGACGCCCCGGTCTCCGTCCAGGCCGCCGTCGCGCCCGCCCCCGCCGCTTCCGCCCCGTCCGCCTCGCCCGCCTCCTCGGCCGAGGCCGACCCGCCGGACCTGCCGGTGCTGCCCGCCGAGGAGACCGGCAGCGAGCCCGTCAACACCAGCGGGCGCGACCCGCAGCAGGTCGGCGCGATCCGCGCCGTCCGGATCCCCGGCGCCCGCACCGGACTCAGCACCGACGGGTACGTCTACCTGCCGCCGCAGTACTTCCAACCCGGCAACGAGCAGCGGAAGTTCCCCGCGGTGATCGCGATGACCGGCTTCCCCGGCGACGCCAAGGCACTGATCACCCGCTTCAACTACCCCGGCGTCGCCCTGGACGAGATCCGGGCCGGCCGGATGCGGCCCACCGTCCTGGTGCTGATGCGGCCCTCGCCCGCGATGCCCACCGACCCCGAGTGCGAGGACGTCCCCGGCGGCCCGCAGTCCGAGACGTACTTCGCCAAGGACGTCCCGCGCGCGATCGGCGCCACCTACCGGGTCGCCACCGGCCCCGGCGCCTGGGGCGTGATGGGCAACTCCACCGGCGGCTACTGCGCCGCGAAACTCGCCATGCGCCACCCCGACGTGTTCGCGGGCGGCGTCTCCATCTCCGGGTACCTCAAGGCCGCCGAGGACGTCACCACCGGCGACCTGTTCAAGGGCAGCCAGCGCCGCCGCGACGAGGCCGACCTGCTGTGGCGGCTGCGCAACCTGCCGATGCCCGCCACCGGGATCATGCTCAGCGGCGCGGAGAAGGGCGACGGCGACTTCCGCGCCGAGGCCGACGCGTTCACCGCCGCCGCGAAGCCGCCGCTGACCACCGGCGTCGCGTCCGTCCCCGAGGGCGGCCACAACTACACGACGTGGATCAAGCTGCTGCCGTCCGGGTTCCAGTTCCTGTCGGCGCGGCTGAGGGCCTGAGCGCCCTCCGGGGCGGGACTCAGGCCGGGGTGAGGGTGCCGGTGTGCAGCTCGCCGACCCGGCCGGTCTCGCCCTCCCACGTCCAGAACACCTTCACCGTCAGGGCGTTGAGGTCCATCACGTGGCTGACGGTGATGCCGCTGCGCTCCGTCCAGGAGACGAACCAGACGTTCGGGGCGACGGCCGCGACGTGCAGCGGGACGTCCTCGTACTGGCCGGCCGACTCGCCGAGGCCCTCCCAGCGCAGCCGGGTGCCGTCCGCGGAGTAGGAGTTGCGGAAGGAGGCGCCGTTGTCGACCTCGAAGAGGTAGGTGCGGCCGGCGAAGCCCGGCAGGGGGGCGTTCATGGGGTGGTCCTCGGTCCTCGGTACGGGCGGGCGGTCGGTGTGGTGGTGCGGGCGCGGCCGGGACGGCCGCACCCGCCCAACCTATCGGACCGGGGGGTCGCTCAGGGGGTGGGTCGGCGGACGAAGTCCGCTGTGCCGCACCGCCGCCGGCGGTGCCCCGGCGGTCGGCCGCACCGCGCCGCCCGACCGCCCCGACCACCCGGAACCCGGTCGGGCGTCCGCCGTGACCGGCCGGGCCCCGGCCCGGCCGGGGTGACGGAGCGTGGTGTGAGAGTGCTCTCAGCAGGGCCTCGACTATTGGAGACAAAGCGACAATCCGCCTAGCCTGCGAGTGCGTCCCGAACCGGGCGCACCCGCCGCCGGGACGCCGAATCCCGCCCGCCCGACGGCGTTCCCACAGCACACCACGGGCGGGAGCGGGGGACCCACGACAGTACGCCGCGCCTGCCCCAGCCCCCCGCCCCTGCCCGGCGGCGGGCACCGGCGCGGCTCGGGGTGAAGCCGCGCGCAGGTACGCGTCCCACGCGTACGCGCAGTCCGACGCGTACGCGTCCGGTGTCCGGCGTCCGGTCTCCTCACGTCCGGCGTCCGGCACCCGACGGGTACGTGCGGGAGCGGCCGGGTGCGCGCGGGGACCGGTGCGGGGAGACCGTCCGGGAGCCGCGGCGTCCGAACCCGACAGCTCACCTCGCAGGCGTCGCGGAGGACCACACCCCATGCGACCCACCACCCTTGCCACCACCTCCCGCCCGCTCCGCCTCGGCGTGCTGGCGGGCGCCGCCGCACTGGTCGGCGTACCGATCGCCGCCGCCCCGGCGCAGGCCCTCACCACCCTCGGCACCGCCACCACCGTCGTCCAGGACCGGCTCGCCCCCACCGGGATGACCGCCGGCGGCGCGAGCACCGCCTCGGTCACCCTGCACGCCAACCGCTGCTTCACCGCGAAGACCGTCGGCGTCGGCATCCGCGACGCGGCCGGGACCAACCTGGACTTCCCCGGCAGCGCGAGCAACGTCCGGATCTGCTCGGGCGGCACCACCGTCACCACCGGCGCGCGCACCCTCCCGGCCGGCACCTACACCCAGTTCGGCTTCTGGCAGGACACCGCGGGCGGCTGGCACAACCTGCCCAGCCGCACCCTGACCGTCGCGGACACCGCCCCCACCGCCCCCGACACCCCCGCGGGCCCCGCCCAGGGCAAGGCGCTGACCTGGGGGGAGGAGTTCTCCGGGTCGATCGCCTGGGGCAGCAAGTGGACCGGCGACCGCAGCAGCGCCTACCGCTACGGCGACCACAACCCCGACGACAACAAGCTGGACTGGCTCACCCCGTCCGCCGTCACCGTCTCCGGCGGCGTCGCCACCTTCACCGCCACGCCCTCCGCGCACACCCTGGAGAACGGGAAGCAGGCCTGGGACACCGGGCTGCTCACCACCGAGTACAGCAAGGACGGCTTCCAGGTCCGCACCGGCGACTACGTCGAGGCCCGGGTGAAGCTCCCGGCCGGCGACGGCGCCTGGCCCGCGCTGTGGACCTGGAAGGACGGCAACAACGAGATCGACAGCTTCGAGTACCACCCCGACAACCCGAACCTGCTGGAACTCTCCAACCGGATCCGCCCCGCCCTGAAGTACCACACCGACGCCACCGCGATCGCCCCCGACCGCTGGGTCACCATCGGCACCTACTACGGCGCCGACTCGGTCGACTGGTACGTCAACGGCGCCAAGGTCTACTCGGACGGGACGGGCGTCGGCGCGAACTGGTCCGCCTACCCCATCCTCAACCTGTCGCTCAGCGCCGGGCAGTACCACCCGGCGGCGAGCGGGGGCGCGGCGATCGCGTTCAGCGCGGACTACCTGCGGGTGTACCGGTGACGAGACACCGATGACGTGTCATGCGTGAGGTGGCACCGGTGTCGTGTCATGCGTGAGGCGGCATCGGTGACGTGACATCGGTGTTCGCGCACGGATGTCGTGACATCAAATGTCGCGTCATCGATGACGTTTCATCGATGACGCGACATTTGATGTCCGGTCACGAAACGGTGAGCGTGAACGGCGTCAGGTTGTTCGTCGGGTTGTGGTCGTCCGCGCTCACCACCCGCACCTGCCCCACGGTCTTCAGGCCGTGGGGCAGCGAGGCGTCCGCCCGCACCGGCACCAGCGCCGTCGCGGAGCGCAGCGGGGGGAGGCCGGCGGGGAAGGTGCAGCTGACGGTCCGTCCGGAGGCCGTGCAGGAGGACGGGAAGTAGGGGCCGGTCGGGGTGAAGCCCGGGGGGAGGTCGATCACCACGGTGAAGGGTGAAGCGGCCGTCTGCGGGCCGCCGTTGGCGACGAAGCCGTGCACCGTGGTGGTGCCGCCCGGGGCCACCGGGTCGGGGTCGAGGCGGACCACGCGCAGGTCCGAGTCGGAAGGGGCGGCGGCTGCGCCCGGTGCCGCCAGGGTGCCGAGGGCGCCCAGGGCGAGGGCGGGGGCGGCGAGCAGGGAGAGGAGACGGTGCACGGGTGTCCTCCGTCGGAACGTGATGGGTCGGGGACTCAGCGTAGTCACGGCGCCCCGACGGTCGCGTCGGACCACGCCGCTGCCGTGCGGCGCGTGACCCCTCCGCCTCCGCTGCTGGCCGTCGGGCTGCCGGAGCTGTTGCGGCTGCTGCTGGTGGCGCCCTGGTGGTGCCCTGGTCGTGCCTTGGTGGCGGGACTGCCGGGAGTTCACCCGGGCGGAGGGCGACCCGCCTCGCCGAGGGCACCTGCCCGGAGCGGAGGGCCGGTTCAGCCGGCGGTGAAGTGGGCGCGGACCAGCTCGATCAGCCAGTCCACCAGCGACCGGGTCGCTCCGGCGGCGGCGCCGCGCGCCACCTGGTCGGTGAGCGGGCGGTCGGTGCGGGCTGCGCGGGCGGGGCGCTTCGTGGTGCGGTCGGCGCCATCGGCGCGGTCGGTGCGGGTGGTGGGGCGGTGTGCGCGGGACATGGGTCCTCCCCTGACGGGTCGCGGTGGTGGTGGGTTCGGCCGGCCGGCGTGGGCACCACGATCCTTGGGCGGAGCGGTGGTCGGCGGATCCGCGGACGGACCCGGACGAACGCGGAAGCGGCCCGGGTCACCGCAGGTGAACGCTAGGGTGGGAGGCCGGTCGGCGGACACCGGCGGACACCGGCGGACAGCGGCGGACGGTGGCGGACGGTGGCGGACGTCGGCGGACGTTCGGGTGGTGGAGGAGGTCCGGTGGGGCGGGGACGCGGGCAGGGCGCGGCGGCGCAGGCGGAGATCGGCGAGTTCGCCCGGGAGCTGGCGGAGTTGCGGGCCGACGCCGGGAGCCCCACCGGCACGCAGCTGTGCCGCGCGGCCGGGGGAGGACTGAGCACCAGCGGCGTCAGCGAACTGCTGGGCGGGAAGCGGGGCGCCTACGGGATCCCGCGCTGGGAGACCGTCCGGGCGTTCGTCGAGGGTTGCCGCAAGCACGCCGGGACGGTGGGCGCCGTGCTGGGCGGCGAGCGCGGAGAGGTCGCGTACTGGCGGGGACGGCACGGCGAACTGGTCAAGGCCTTGGACCGGCTGGAGCAGGACGGGTCGGTGCTCTCCTCGTTCGACCCACTGCCCGCCGTCCCGCGCGGGTTCACCGGACGCGACGCCGACCTCGACGGGCTGCTGGCCCTCCTCGACCCGGCCGCGGGTGCGGAGCAGGCCGTGCTGGTGGCGTCCGTGCACGGGATGGGCGGCATGGGCAAGACGACGCTGGGCCTGGCCGTCGGCCACGAGGCGGTGCGGCGCGGGCTGTTCACCGGCGTGCTCTTCCTCGACCTGCACGGCTACGACGACAGCGTCCTCGACGCCGGCCAGGCGCTGGACGCCGTGCTGCGCGCCCTGGGCACCGCGCCCGAGCAGATCCCGCCCGGCACCGACCGGCGCGCCGCCCTCTACCGCGCCCGGCTCGACGCCCGCGGCAGGGCGGGCGAGCGCGTCCTCGTGCTGGCCGACAACGCCTCCGCCGTCGAGCAGGTCGCGCACCTGGTGCCCCCGCCCGGGCCGCACCGGCTGCTGGTCACCTCCCGCGACGACTTCGCCGCCGCGCTGGACGCCCACCTGGTCGACCTCGACGTCCTCACACCGGAGCGGGCCGTCGAACTCCTGGACGCCGTCCTGCGGTTGGTCCTGCCGAAGGACGCCCGGATCGCCCAGGACCCCGAAGGCGCGGCCCGGATCGCGGCGCTGTGCGGCTACCTGCCGCTGGCGTTGCGGATCGCGGTCGGGCAACTGGTCGGCGACCGGGGACTGAGGCCGACCCGACTCGCCGACGAGCTGGAGGACGTGAAGGACCGGCTGGACCTGCTGGAGGACGGCTCGCGGGCGGTGCGCGGCGTGCTGGAGCGCTCGTACCGGCGGCTCGCGCCCACCCACGCCGAGGTGTTCCGGCTGCTGGCGGTCAACCCCGGCCCGGACCTGGCGCTGGAGGCCGCCGCGGCCGCGACCGGCATCGCCAAGCTCAAGGACGTCCGGCTGCGCCTGGTCGCGCTCTCCCGGGCCAGCCTGATCCGACAGGACCCGGAGACCGGCCGGTGGCGGATGCACGACCTGGTGCGCGCCTACGCCGACGAGCTGGCGCGCGCGGAAGCCGGGAGCACGACCGTGGCGCTTCGGCGGTTGCTCCAGCACTACAAGCGGGTGGTCGAGGCCGAGAAGGAGTGGCTGTTCGAAGAGACCCGGCAGGGCCTCGGGCGCTCGGCCAGTGGCCTGGCCGCCCTGGACGCCGAGCGACCCAACCTCGTCGCCGCCGTTCAGGTCGCCTACGAGACGGGGCACCACGGCATCGTCGCGGACCTGGCGTTCCACCTCTCGAACTACCTCCGCGCGCGCCGACGCCTGGAGGAGGACCTGGCCGTGGCGGAGATCTTCCTGGCCTCGGCGCGGGATTCCGGTGATCCGAAGCGGGAGGCCGCGAGCCTGCTCCAGCTGGGGGGCGCGCTGAACAACTCCGAGCGGTTCGAGGAGTCCGAGCGGGTCTTCCGATCCGCGTTGGTGTTGACCCGGGAGCTCGGGATGCGGCAGCTCGAAGCGGCCGTCTGGAATTTCCTGGGGTACGCGCTGATGCGATTGGGGCGGCTGGAGGAGGCGGAGGAGGTCCACCGCACCGCCATCGCCATGTGCGCGGAGGAGGAGGTGCGGGCGACCGCGGAGAGCTGGGCCGGCCTGGGCCTCGTGTTGCAGGAGTCCGGGCGACTCGAAGAGGCCGAGCAGGCCCACCGCATCGCACTGCTGGAGGACCAGAAGTTCGGCAGGCCGCGGAGCGAAGCCGTCGCGTGGAACAACCTCGGTGTCACGCTGAGGAGTTCGGGAAAGTTCGAGCAGGCCGTGGAGGCCGGGCGGCGGTCCACCGCCCTGTTCCGCGCGCTGGACTACCAGTACAACCTCGGCTGGGCCGCCGACGAGCTCGCCGACACCCTGCTCGCCGCCGGTCGCCCCGCCGCCGAGGTCCGGGCAGTCCGGGAGGAGGCGGCCGCCGCGTACCGCAGGACCGGGGACGAGGCGAAGGCCCTCGCCGCCCTGGCCAAGCCGGACGGGCCGGACGAGCCGGACGGGTCCGACGGGTCTGACGGGTCCGACGGGTCCGAGGGGCCGGGCGTCGCGTGACGGGTAGCGTGGGCCGCATGGGAACCGAGGTGTGGACGGCTGAACTGCCGGGGGAGGCGCGGGCGTTCCTCGACGGGGCCGGGGTGGTGTGGGAGCGGTCCAACGACGGGGCGGTGCGGCGGTTCGGGCGGTACGTGGGGGAGCTGGCCGACGCGATGGAGGAGAACCTGGAGGAGGGGCTGCGGGTGCTGACCGGCCTGGGGGCGCACTACCGGGGGCCGGTGTACGAGGCGTTGCAGGCCGAGTACCGGGAGGCGGCGCAGGGGCGGATGGCCCGGATGGTGGACGCGGCGCGGACGTGCGCGGCGCGGCTCGGGGCGGCGGCGGACGTGATCGCGACCATGCAGAACGAGGTGGTCGAGGAGATGGTGGCGCTGGCGGCGGACGGAGGCCGGCCGGTGGCGGAGCGGGCCGACCGGGCCGAGCGGCAGATCGACCACCTGCAGGGGGAGTTGGAGCACTACGCGCTGGACCAGATCGGCGAGGTCGCGGGGGACCGGCTGGAGGCGATCGTCGAGGAGGCGTCGAGCGGGCCCGGCCGGTCGCGTTCCGCCGAGCTGTTCGCGGCGCTGGACCGGGGGGAGGACGTCGGCCCGGAGCACGCGTTCGACCCGGTGGAGGTGGAGCGCTGCGCGGTGGCGCTGGAGCGGCAGCAGGAGCGGCTGCTGCTGGCGGCCGAGCGCTTCCGGTTCTGCCTGTCGGACATCGACTTCGGGGCGCCGGCCGGACCCGACGACGCGCTGCTGCACGGCTTCCTGCTCGACCGGGCGACGGCCGAGGCGGTGTTCGGCGAGGGCGGGACGGTCACCCTGGACGAGCGGTCGGCGGCCGCGGTCGCGCACCGGCCGAGCCGGGTGTTCCTGCGGGAGGTCGGGCTGCCGCGGCACGCCGCGTTCCTGGAGCCGCACCCCGGACTCGCGCGGGGTGCGGGGGAGCGGGGGGCGGACCGGCTGGTGCTCGGCCGGTCCGGCGGGGGCGGCTTCCACCTGGACACCGGCACCGGCCGGGTCCACCACGTCCCGGACGGCGGGGCCCCGCAGGTGGTCGCGACCCGGATCGACGCGTTCGTCCTCGCGCTGCACGTCCTGGAGGCGGAGCGCCCGTTCCACGAGCCGGGCTTCCGGCACGACGACCACCTCGACCCGGCGGGGGTCGGGCGGCGCTTCACGGCGCTGCTGCGGCGGGTCGACCCGGAGGCGGTCGCCGACCCGGACGGGTACTGGCACCGGCTCCTGCGGCACCTGAGCGAGGGCTGAGGCGGGGGCGGGTCAGAGGACTTCGCCGAGGCGGGCGGCGATGGACTGCATGCGCGGGACGAGGCCGGCCGCGCCCGACTGGGCTTCGAGGGCCTGGACGCGGGCCTCGGGGCCGGAGACGGAGAGCGCGGTGGGGGTGGGGGCGCCGGGGACGGCGACGGCGATGCAGCGGACGCCGATCTCCTGCTCCTGGTCGTCGACCACGTAGCCGAGGTCGCGGGCGGTGGCGAGCTGGGCGAGCAGCGCGCCGGGCTCGGTGACGGTGTGCGGGGTGTGGGCCTGGAGCGGGCCGGGTCCGAGCAGGGCGCGGGCCTCGTCCTCGGGGAGCTGGGCGAGCAGCGCCTTGCCGACGCCGGTGCAGTGGGGCTGGACGCGGCGGCCGACCTCGGTGAACATGCGCATCGAGCGGCGGGACTGCACCTGCCCGACGTAGACCACCTCGCCGCCCTCCAGGACGGCCAGGTTGGCGGTCTCGCCGGTGGCCTCCATGAGTTCGGCCAGGTACGGGCGGGCCCAGGAGCCGAGCAGGCGGCCGGCGGTCTCGCCGAGGCGGATCAGGCGCGGGCCGAGGGTGTAGCGGCGGGCGGTGTCCTGCCGGACGTACCCCTGGGCGACCAGGGTGCGGACCAGGCGGTGGATGGTCGGCATCGGCAGGCCGGAGGTGGCGGACAGTTCGCTGAGGGTGGCGATGCCGCCGGAGTCGGCGAGCGCTTCGAGGAGCTGGAAGGCGCGCTCGACGGACTGCACCGATCCGGTGGTGCGTTCGGGGGAGGTGCTGGCCACGAGCGTTCCCTTCCATGTCCGGGGAGGAGTAGAGTCCACGCGATCATCAACAAACCGTTGAAATTCTGTATCGCGGAAACTAGTCTCCACTGTACAGAACGGAACAGCCCGAGGAGAGTCCTGCCCATGGCCGCCGCAGATCAGGGTCCGTCCCCCGCCGTCCCCGGTGTCACGGTCGTCGGTCCGCCGGTGCCGCGTGCCGAGGAGGTGCTGACCGCGGCGGCGCTCGAGTTCGTCGCCGACCTGCACCGCAGGTTCGACGGCCGCCGCCGGGAGCTGCTGGCCGCCCGTCGCGAGCGCCGCGCCGAGATCGCCCGCACCGGGACGCTGGACTTCCTGCCGCACACCGCCGACGTCCGCTCCGGCGACTGGAGGGTCGCCCCCGCCCCGCGCGCGCTCACCGACCGCCGGGTCGAGATCACCGGCCCCACCGACCGCAAGATGGTCGTCAACGCGCTCAACTCCGGTGCGAAGGTCTGGCTCGCCGACTTCGAGGACGCCACCGCCCCCACCTGGGAGAACGTCATCTCCGGCCAGGTCAACCTGATCGACGCCTTCGAGGGCCGGATCGACTTCACCAGCGCGCAGGGCAAGGCCTACACCCTCAAGCCCGCCGCCGAACTCGCCACCGTCGTGGTCCGCCCGCGCGGCTGGCACCTCGACGAGCGGCACCTCACCGTCGACGGCGCCCCGGTGGCCGGCGCGTTCGTCGACTTCGGCCTGTACTTCTTCCACAACGCCGCCCGGCTGCTCGCCAAGGGCGAGCAGGACCCCAACTCCGGCCCGTACTTCTACCTCCCCAAGACCGAGAGCCACCTGGAGGCCCGGCTCTGGAACGAGGTCTTCACCCACGCCCAGGCCGCCCTCGGCGTCCCGCACGGCACGATCCGCGCCACCGTGCTGATCGAGACCATCACCGCCGCCTTCGAGATGGACGAGATCCTCTACGAACTGCGCGACCACGCCGCCGGGTTGAACGCCGGCCGGTGGGACTACCTGTTCTCCATCGTGAAGAACTTCCGGGACGCCGGCGCGCGGTACGTCCTGCCCGACCGCAACACCGTCACCATGGCCTCCCCGTTCATGGCCGCCTACACCCGCCTGCTCGTGCGGACCTGCCACAGGCGCGGTGCGCACGCCATCGGCGGCATGGCCGCGTTCATCCCCTCCCGCAAGGACCCCGAGGTCAACGCCGCCGCGCTGGTCAAGGTCCGGGCCGACAAGGAGCGGGAGGCCGCCGGCGGCTTCGACGGCTCCTGGGTCGCCCACCCCGACCTGGTGCCGGTCGCCCGCGCCTGCTTCGACGCCGTGCTCGGCGAGCGCCCCCACCAGAAGGACGCCCCCGGCTCGCCCGAGCCGGTCACCCCCGCCGACCTCCTCGACGTGGCCGGCGCCGGCGGCAGCTGCACGCGCGCCGGACTGCACAACGCCGTCCAGGTCGGCCTCCGCTACATCGAGGCCTGGCTGCGCGGACTCGGCGCCGTCGGCATCTTCCACATGATGGAGGACGCCGCCACCGCCGAGATCTCCCGCTCGCAGATCTGGCAGTGGATCCACAACGGCGTCCTGCTCGCCGACACCGGCGAGAAGGCCACCGCCGAACTCGTCCGCCGCCTGGTCGCCGAGGAACTGACCGCCCTGCAGGGCGAACTGGGCGAGCAGGGGTACGCCGCCGGACGCTGGACGGAAGCCGCCGCGCTGTTCGAGCAGGTCGCCCTCGCCGAGGACTTCCCCGACTTCCTCACCCTCCCCGCGCTCGCCCTCATCGACTGAGCGCACCTTCCCCCGCACCCCGCCCCGCACCGCAGGCACCCTCACGTCGGCCGCGGTGCGGGGCGGCCCGACGAAAGGAGCACCATGGCACGCGTCTTCTTCAACGGCCAGGCGATGACCGGCGGCCCGTTCCACGCCAAGGTCCACGGCCACCTGGTCGGCCCGGCCCGCACCGCCCCCGGCTACCGCTTCTTCTCCATCCGCGACGAGTGCCCCGCGCTGCTCGCCGACCCGACCGTCGACACCGCCGTCGAGGGCGAGCTGTACGACCTCCCGCTGGAGCACCTGCGGGACGCCGTCCTCCCCGGCGAGCCCCTCGAACTGGAGCTGGGAGTCATCGAGTTGGCCGACGGCACCGCTTCGCTGTCGATGGTGCTGGCCCGCGGCCAGCTCGAACGCGGCGTGCACCGCGAGATCACCGAACACGGCGGCTGGCGCGCCTACCTGGCCACCCTGGGCCGCGAGGCCTGAGCGGCACCGGACGCCCGCGGCGCGGGAGAAAAGCAGGTGCGGACGGGGGGCACCCCCGGGCTAGGGTGGTGCACGTCCGGGTGCGCAGGCGGGGGTTGCTTCCGGAATCGGCGGTTGCAGGTTCGCATCCTGGTCGTCCCTGCCCGCGCGGGCGGTAGCTCAACGGGACAGACCACCGAACTGTTCGCCTCCGCCGCAGCGGGCCGCCAGGGCCCCACCGGCTCGACCTTGCCCGGCACCGACACCGCGGCGGCCGTCCGCGACCACTACCGCGGCCACGACCGGGTGGTGATCGTCACCGACGAACAGACCCGCGGCGGCCCCGCCCGCGACCCGCTGGAACCCGTCCCCGCCCACGTCCCCTGCTACACCTGGAACCTGGCCGGCTACCGCCCCGGCCACGCCCCCTCCGGCACCGGCCACCGCCACACCTTCGGCGGCCTGACCGACGCCGCGTTCCGGCTCATCCCGCTGCTGGAAGCCGGGCGGAACGCGGGATGGCCGTGGGAGCGGGACCAGGAGAGCTCCAAGAAGCACCCGAAAGTGCGGCCCTAGCGGCGGAGTCGGTCGCCTCCGGCGGGGGAGGTCCCGGCCGGGCCGGAGGGTCGGGGTTGTCAGTCGCCGGAGAAGCCGAACACGCCCCAGTGGGTCGGTTCGCCGTCGGTGTAGAGCAGCACGTACCGGCCGTTCCCGCGCAGGTCCGCCTCCAGCCGCAGCGCGTCGCCCTCCATCGCCCGCAGGTACTGCGCGACGGTCGGCCGCTCCGTCCCGAAGTGGTGCGACAGGCGTGCGGCGGGCAGCGGTTGGACGAACCCGTCCCGCGCGGGCTCGGCGGCCAGCGCGCTGCGGGGGACGTCCAGGATCGAGTGGGTGCCCTCCGTCCCCATGAACTCCCCGTCCTCCCACAGCTCCTCCAGCGACTCGTACTCGCCGGCCCCGTTCCACCGCGCCCCGGCGAACACCTCCCGGTGCAGGGCGTCGAGCGTGCCCTGCGGGGTGCCCCGGTAGGGGGTCAGGTACTCCCAGCCGCTCGCGCCCATGTCCGTTCTCCTCGCACTCGGCTGACGTCGCGTCAGGTCGGATGACCGGAGGGTACACGGCGGAGCGGACGGGCGTGGGTCGGCCCCGGACCCTTCGCCGTGGGTCCGGGGCCGGGGGCCGGGGGCTCGCCGTCGTCCCTGGCGGCGGGCCCCCGGGGCTCTGGGCGGGCGTCAGCCGCGGGCGGCGAGGTCGCGGGCGGCGCGGGCGGCGGCGAGGGCGACGCGGTCCTCGTCGACGGTGGTGAGGCGGCCGTGCTCGACCACCGCGTTGCCGTTCACGAAGAGGGCGGCCAGCGGGGGGAGCGCGCCCAGGACGAGGGCGGCGACCGGGTCGGCGATCGAGGAGTGCAGGACGCCGTCGACCTTCCACAGGGCGAGGTCGGCGAGCTTGCCGGCCTCGATCGAGCCGATCTCGGCCTGCCGGCCCAGGACGCGGGCGCCGCCCATGGTGCCCAGGCGCAGCGCCTGGCGGACGGTCAGCGCGTCGGGGCGGCCGTGCAGGCGGTTGATCAGCAGGGCGTTGCGCAGTTCGGTGCCCAGTTCGCCGGACTCGTTGGAGGCGGTGCCGTCCACGCCGAGGCCGACCGGGACGCCGGCCCTCAGCATGTCGGGGACGCGGGCGATGCCGGCCGCCAGGCGGGCGTTGGAGGACGGGCAGTGCGCGACGCCGGTGCCGGTCTCGGCGAACTTCGCGATGTCGGAGTCGTTCATGTGGACGCAGTGCGCCATCCACACGTCCTCGCCGAGCCAGCCCGTCGACTCGAAGTAGTCGGTGGGGCCCATCCCGAACAGCTGCTTGCAGAACTCCTCCTCCTCGGCGGTCTCCGAGCCGTGGGTGTGCAGCCGCACGCCCTTGCGGCGGGCCAACTCGGCCGACTGCCGCATCAGTTCGGTCGAGACCGAGAACGGGGAGCAGGGCGCGATGGCGACCTGCAGCATCGAGCCGAACGAGGCGTCGTGCCACTTGTCGACGGCGCTCTCGGACGCCGCGAGGATCTCGTCGGTCCCCTCGACCGCGTGGTCCGGCGGCAGGCCGCCGTCCTTCTCGCCGCGGTCCATCGAGCCGCGCAGCGCGGTGAACCGCAGGCCGAGCTCCTGGACGCCGGCCACCGAGGCGCCGAGCACGTCGCCGCCGCCGCGCGGGAACACGTAGTGGTGGTCGGAGGCGGTGGTGCAGCCCGACTTGAGCAGCGCCGCGGCGGAGCCCTGGGTGGCGGCGTGCACCAGGTCCTCGTCGATCCGCGCCCAGGTGGGGTACAGCGCCACCAGCCAGTCGAACAGGATGTCGTCCTGGGCCAGGCCGCGGGTGATCCACTGGTAGAAGTGGTGGTGCGTGTTGACCAGCCCGGGGGTGAGCAGGTGCCCCTCGCCGTTGATCCGTCGCGCCACGTTCTCCAGCCAGGCGGGCGCGGGACCGTCGCCGACCGACTCGATGGTGTTGCCGAGCAGCACCACGTGGCCGCGGGCGTACTCGGTGTCGTGGGCGTCGACGGTGGCGATCGCGACGTTCTCGATCACGATCCGCCGGTCGGCGGCTGGGGGCTGGACTGCCATGGGGGTACTCCTTGGAGGGAACGGCCGGCGGAGCCGACGTGGTGGAACAGCAGGTTGAGCAGCACCGCGGCCAGGCAGCCGGCCGAGATGCCGGAGTGCATCAGGGTGCGGACGGCCTCCGGGAACCCGTCGTAGAAGGTCGGTGCGGCGATCGGGATGATTCCTACCCCGAGCGCGACCGACACCAGGATGGTGTGCGAGGTGGACTCCATCCCGGCCTCCGCGAGGGTGCGGATGCCGGACGCCGCGACCGTGCCGAACAGGACGATCCCCGCGCCGCCCAGCACCGGCTGCGGCACCAGCGACACCAGCGCGCCGAGCACCGGGAACAGGCCCAGCAGGACCAGGATGCCGCCGCCGGTCGCGACCACGAAGCGGCTGCGCACCTTGGTGAGCGCCACCAGGCCGATGTTCTGGGCGAACGCGCTGCACGCGAAGCCGTTGAACACCGGGCTGACCGCGGTGGCCAGGCCGTCCGCGCGCAGCCCCGCCGCCAGGGTCGACTCGTCGGCCTCGCGGTCGACGATCCGGCCCAGCGCCAGCATGTCCGCGGTGGACTCGGTCATCGAGACCACCATGACGATGCACATCGACGCGATGGCCGCGGCGTCGAACCGCGGCCCGCCGAAGTGGAACGGCGAGGGCAGCGCGAACACCTGCGCGTCGCCGATCCCCGAGAAGTCGGCCAGGCCGAGCGGGAAGGCGGCCAGGGTGCCCAGCGCCAGCCCGATCAGCAGGGACATCTGCTGCCAGAAGCCCCGCAGCAGCCGGTTGCCCAGCACTACGGCGGCCAGTGTGAACGCGGCCAGGCCGACCGCCTTCGCCGAGCCGTAGCCGGGCGCGCCCGGTGATCCGCCGCGCGCCCAGTTCACCGCGACCGGCAGCAGGGACACCCCGATGAGGGTGATCACGGTGCCCTGCACGACCGGCGGGAAGAACCGGACCAGCCGGCAGAAGTACGGTGCCGCGAGGAGGCACAGGACCCCCGCGACGATCACCGCCCCGAAGACCACCGGGAGGGCGTCCCGCGGGCCGTGCTCCTTGGCTATCGCCAGCATCGGCGCGACGCCGGCGAACGAGACGCCGTTGACGAACGGGAGCCGGGCCCCGATCCGCCAGACGCCGAGGGTCTGCAGGAGGGTGGCCAGCCCGGCGGTGAACAGGCTGGCCGAGATCAGCAGGGCGAGTTCGCCGGGGGTCAGCCCGACGCCCGCGCCCACGATCAGGGGTGGAGCGACCACGCCGGCGTACATCGCGGCGACGTGCTGCAGCCCGGTGCCGAACAGCTTCGGCGGGGAGAGCACCTCGTCGACCGGGTGGGTGGGGGTGGAACCGTCGTCAGTGGGGGTGGTGCGGAGTGCCATGGAAGTAGCCCCTTTGCTGCCCCAGGCTCTCGGCGCAACCCGGGCGCTGGAGAGTGGTGTGGATCGGCCGGAGGGCGGGACGACGGTGGAGAGTCCCCCCGGACTGCTCTCCGGCCCCCGGGACTGCCGCCGTGAGGGCGGGCACGGTCTCCGAACGGTGTGGGGGAGGGAGAGTCGAGCGCGGTGCGGTCGGCGAAGTTCGGCGGTGCGGGTGCGGGTGCGGGTGCGGGGCCGGCGGTGCGGGAGCCGGCGGTGCGTCAGGCGACCGGGATGACCGGGGTGACGCCCTCGCGGTGCACGGTGCCCTCGATCAGGCCGTACATCCGGTCGGCGGCGAAGTAGACCTCGTTGTCGTTCTTCAGTCCGAACGGCTCCAGGTCGACCAGGAAGTGGTGCTTGTTCGGCAGCTCCAGGCGGACCTCGTCCACCTCGGCGCGGTTGTTCAGCACCCGGGTGCCCATCGCGTGCAGGGTCTGCTGCAGCGAGTAGGAGTAGGTCTCGGCGAAGGCCTCCAGCAGGTGGCGGCGCACCTGCTGGTACGAGCGGTTCCAGTTCGGCTCCGGCTCGCCGTCGCGGCCGTGGAAGCCGAACGCCCAGCGGGCGGTCACCTGGGTGGCCAGGATGCGGTCGTACGCCTCCTGGAGGGTGGTGTACCTGTCCTTGATGTAGCCCCAGAACTCGGAGTTGGTGGTGTTCATCACCACCAGGTCCTTGAGGCCGGAGACGACCCGGAACCGGTCCCCGTCGTACACCACCTCGGTGGTGCGCACCTCCTGGCCCTTGCGGACGAAGGAGTGGCCGACCTCCTCGGAGCCGATGAACCGGGAGGACGAGTCGGGGGTCCTGATCCGCTCCCAGCCGTACTCCTCGATCCGGATCCGGGCGGAGTGCACCACGCCGCGCTCGGTGGAGTCGACGAAGTGCCGGGCCAGCAGGACGCCGAAGCCCTCGGCGGAGTCGATGCCGTGCTCCTTGGCGAAGGCGTACACGGTGTTCTTGGTGGTGTCGGTGGGCAGGCAGTTGGCGTTCGAGCCGGTGAGGTGGACGTCCTCGAACTCGCCGCGCAGCGAGACCGAGACGTTCAGGTCCTTGATCTCGTGGCGGGTCGAGTCGCGGTAGACCCGGACGATGCGGTTCTCCGCCTTGCCGTACTGGTTCTGACCGAGCACGTGGGCCATGGGGTGGCTCCTAGGGGTCCAGACGGTCTACCTAGCTTCCGCGGTAGACCGAGTAGCCGAACGGGTTGAGCAGCAACGGCACGTGGTAGTGGTGCTGCGCGGGCGCGACCGTGAAGACGATCGAGACCTCGGGGAAGAACGGCTGCCCGGCCGACCCCGCGTAGTACGCCGCGGTGTCGAAGAGCAGCCGGACGACCGAGCCCGCCTCCGCGGCCGGCAGGTCCTGGACCCGGCCGTCGGAGTCCGTGGCGGAGGTGCCGAGCACCTTCCAACCACCCTCGGTGTGCAGTGCCAGCTCGACCGGAACGCCCTCGGCCGGGCGGCCGAGGCTGGTGTCGAGCACATGCGTGGAGATGCCGGTCACGAGTGGGAACCTCACTGAATGGCAGGAAGTGACTGTCCGTCAGTTCACGGGGTGGCGTCAAGCAGTCGGTCGATGCGAATGTCGTTGATCTTCCGCAGCTCGCCCCGGACGGTCTCCGCCTCGGTGGCGGCGTCGTTCGGGTACCGCTCGCGCAGCGCGGCGAGCATGCCGGCCGCGGTGCGGCCGGTCGCGCAGATCAGGAACACGTGGCCGAACTTGGCCTCGTAGGCGGCGTTGGCCGTGCGCAACTCGTCCAGTACGGACGGGTCGACGCCCCGGACGCCGGCCTGTTCGCGCTCGGAGGCGGCGTCCCCCGCCTTGGGGGTGCCGATCCGGGCGTGGCCGGCCATCGCGTCGCGCAGGTCGGCCCCGGTGAGCTCCGCCGTCGCCTTAGCGTTGGCGGCGAGCAGCTCCTCGCGGTCGTGCCAGGGGCGGGACGCCGCGACGGCGTCGGCCCAGGCGGGGCTGGAGCAGACCTCCAGCAGGACCTCCCGCAGCGCGGCCGGGTCGGCGGCCGACAGGTCGGCCAGGGCGCGGGGCGCGGGTGACGCGGGCGGCGCGGGGAGGGCGGGGGGTGGCTTGGTCACGGAGGGACCTCCTGAGGGTTGGTGCCACCCGCACAAGCTAGATCGGCCGCAACAGGCCGTCAACACTTTGTTGAACTGTTTGTGGTGACAGCGCACGGCGCCGGGTACGCGACCCGGCGCCGTGTGCGATCCGCCAAGAGCGGCCGCGGCGGGTCAGGCCTTCTCCTGCCGGTTCAGGTAGTTGTACACCGTGAACCGGCTGACCCCGAGCGCCGACGCGACCGTCTCCACGCCGTGGCGGACGGTGAACGCGCCGCGTTCCTCCAGCAGGGCGACCACCCGCTGCTTCTCGGCGCGGTCCAGCTCGGCCAGCGGCCGGCCGTCGAACTGCCGGGTCATCTCCGCCAGCAGCCGGTCCAGCGCGCTGCTCAGGTGCGGCAGGCGCACCGCGACGGCCGGCGCGCCGTCCCACTCCAGCACGACGTCCTCCGCGCGGGCCTCGGCCGGCTCGATCGCGGTCGCGCCGACCGCGGCCAGCAGGGGCTCCAGGGCGGCGGTGAGCGGGTGGTTCAGGGCCTCGCTCACTGCTTATCCCCTCCTTCGGGTCCTTCGGTCCCGGGCTCCCCGTCCAGCACGCTGACCTGGACCGAGATCCGGCTCGCCCCCGCCGCCAGGGTCTCCCGCAGCAGGCGGGTGACGGCGGCCAGGGCCTGCTCGGCGTCGCCCTCGGCGCTGGTGCCGAACGGCCCGACCGAGACGGCGAGCCCGGCCTCGTCCACCGCGCGGCGCGCGGCCTTGGCGTGCTCGGGGAACCCGTCCAGTTCGAACGGCTCTGTCGTGAACTCCACCATCAATCGCACCCGCCCAGCTTATCGACCCGGCGGTCCTGGGTGATCGGACAGGGCGGCCGGGGCGGGCGGCGGCGGCTTCAGCTGCTTCAACAAATTGTTGCGGCGTCCTTGACAGTCCGGCCGGGCGACGGAGAAGCTTCCGTCAAGCAGAATCCAGCTTCCGGATCGTGGAAGTTGCATGGCGAGAGAGCGAGAGGTGAACGACGTGACCGCTGCCGCCCAGCACCGCTTCACGGTCAACCTGTCCATCCTGTTCGGCGAACTGCCCCTGCTGGAGCGGCCCGCGGCCGCCGCGGCGGCCGGCTTCGACGCGGCCGAACTCTGGTGGCCCTTCGGCACCGAGCACGCCCCCGGCGACGACGAGACCGACGCGCTGGTCGAGGCGTTCGAGACCGCCGGGGTCCGGCTGACCGGCCTGAACTTCCTGGACGACCTGGCCCGCGGCGCCCGCGGCACGCTGTCCGTCCCCGCCGAGAGCGAGCGCTTCCGGGAGAACATCCCGGTCGCCGTCTCCCTCGCCGAACGCCTCGGCACCGGCGCGCTGAACGCCCTCTACGGCAACCGCGTCCCCGGCGCCGACCCGGCCGAGCAGGACGCCCTCGCCCTGGAGAACCTCACCCTGGCCGCCCGGGCCGCGCACTCCGTCGGCGCCGTCCTGCTGGTCGAGACCCTCAACGCGGCCGAGTCCCCGGACTACCCGCTGGTGACCGCCGCCGCCGCGGTCGACGTCGTCGACAAGGTCAACGCCGCCACCGGCCTCGGCAACGCCAGGTTCCTCTGCGACCTCTACCACCTCGCCCGCAACGGCGAGGACCCGGCCGCCGTGATCGACGCGTACGCCGACCGGATCGGCCACGTGCAGATCGCCGACACCCCCGGCCGCAACGAACCCGGCACCGGCGACCTCGACTTCGAGGACCTGTTCGCCCGCCTCACCGCCGCCGGCTACCGGGGCCTGGTCGGCCTCGAGTACCGCCCGGCCGGCGGCGTCAGCGCCGAGAGCTTCGACTGGCTGCCGCGCGAGCTGCGCGCCGCGCGCTGAACGCCGGGCCCGCCGCACGCCGAGCGCCGAGCGCCGGGCCCGCTGAGCCAGCCCTCCCCGTACCGAGACCCTCACACCTAAGGACCGCACGCGATGAGCCGCAAGATCGCCTTCATCGGCCTCGGCATCATGGGCAAGCCCATGGCCGTCAACCTGGTCGGGGCCGGCCACCACGTCACCGGCTACAACCTCACCCAGGAGCCCATCGACGCCCTGGTCGCGGCCGGCGGCCACGGCGCCGGCTCGATCGCCGAGGCCGTCGCCGACGCCGAGGTCGTCATCACGATGGTCCCCGCCGACCCGCAGGTCGAGCAGGCGATCCTCGGCGAGGACGGCGTCCTCGCGCACGCCAGGCCCGGCGCGCTGGTCATCGACATGTCCAGCATCACCCCGCAGACCTCGATCAAGGTCGACGCGGCCGCGCGGGCCGCCGGCCTCCGCGCCCTGGACGCCCCCGTCTCCGGCGGCGAGGCCGGCGCGGTCGAGGCGGTGCTCTCCATCATGGTCGGCGGCGCGGACGCCGACTTCGCCGAGGCCAAGCCGCTGTTCGACGCGCTCGGCACCACCGTCGTGCACGTCGGCCCGGCCGGCGCCGGCCAGACCGTCAAGGCCGCGAACCAGCTGATCGTCGCGGTCAACATCCAGGTCCTCGCCGAGGCCGTGGTCTTCCTGGAGAACGCCGGCGTCGACCTCGCCGCCGCGCTCGACGTGCTCGGCGGCGGACTGGCCGGCTCCACCGTGCTGAACCGCAAGAAGGGCAACATGCTGGCCCGCGAGTTCGCGCCCGGCTTCCGGATCGACCTGCACCACAAGGACATGGGCATCGTCACCGACGCCGCCCGCGCGGTCGGCGCCGCGCTGCCGCTCGGCGCGGTCGCCGCCCAGCTGGTCGCCTCCGCCCGCGCCAACGGCGACGGCTCGCTCGACCACTCCGCGCTGCTGCGCGGGGTCGAGCGGCTCTCCGGCCGCGAGGTCAAGTAGGCCGTCGGGCCACGGGCTCCCCCTGGCGGCGCGCACCGGTCCGGTCGTGCCCGCGCCACCAGGGGGTCCAGGTCCCTCCCCGCCGAGGGGGAGCCTCCCGCGCGTCGGAAGCGGGGCGGGAGGCCGGCGGGGAGGGGACTCCAGGGGTCGCGGCTCCAGGGGCCGCGACCCCAGGGACCGGAGGCGTCGCGCCGTTTCGGCTTCCCGTTCTCGAAGGCGCGCAGCAGCATGGACCTTCCGGTGGGGTCCGGCGTCCCGCGGCACGGACCCGCCGTTCCCCGGCCCCCGAACGGGCCAGTACGCGCAACCAGGCATTCCTCCGGCAAGAAAGGCCCGTACCGTGCGAGGTCATGTGGTCGTCGCCCCCGACAAGTTCAAGGGATCGCTGGAGGGCGCCGAGGTCGCGGCGCGGCTCGCGGCGGGGATCCGGCGGGCGGTGCCCGGGCTGGAGGTGCGGGAGCTGCCGGTGGCCGACGGCGGGGAGGGGACGCTGGCGGCGGCGCTCGCGGCCGGGTTCTCCCGGACGGAGGTGAAGGTTGCCGGCCCGACCGGGCTGCCGGTGGTCGCGGGGCTGGCGCTGCGGGGCGACACGGCGGTGGTCGAGCTGGCGCAGGCCTCGGGCCTGGCCCGGCTGCCGGGGGGCCGGACGGCGCCGCTCGCGGCGGGCTCGTACGGGGTGGGCCAGTTGGTGGCGAAGGCGGTCTCGCTCGGGGCGACCCGGGTGGTGCTGGGCCTGGGCGGCAGTGCCTGCACCGACGGCGGGGCGGGCCTGGTGCAGGCGCTCGGCGTCGGGCTGTACGACGCGGACGGGGCGCCGCTGCCGCCCGGCGGGGCCGCGCTGCGCCGGCTGGCCCGGGTGGAGCCCGGGGCGCTGGCGGAGCGGCTGCGCGGGGTGGAGGTGGTGGTCGCGTGCGACGTGGACAACCCGCTGCTCGGCCCGCGCGGCGCGGCCGCCGTGTACGGCCCGCAGAAGGGCGCGGACGCCGCGGACCTGCTGGTGCTGGAGGAGGGGCTGACCCGCTGGGCGGACGCGGTCGCCGGGCTGACGGGCCGTGACGTCCGCGGCGCGGCGGGCGCGGGTGCGGCCGGCGGGGTGGGCTTCGCGGCGCTGGCGCTGCTGGGGGCGACGATGCGTCCGGGCATCGAGCTGCTGCTGGAGCTGCTGGGCTTCGAGCGGGCGGTGCGCGGCGCCCGCCTGGTGGTGACCGGCGAGGGCTGCCTGGACGCGCAGACCCTGCACGGCAAGGCCCCGGCGGGCGTGGCCGCGGCGGCGGCCCGGGCCGGGGTGCCGGTGGCGGCGGTGGCGGGCCGGCTGGAGCTGGCCGAGCGGGAGTGGCGGGCGGCGGGTTTCGTCCGGGCGCTGGCGCTGGCCGACCTGGCGGCCGACCCGGCCGATTCGATGGCCCGGGCGGGTGAGTTGGCGGAGCTGGCGGGGGAGCGGTTGGCGGCCGCGCTGCTGGCCTGAGACCCGCGCCGGCGGCCCTGACGCCCCGCCGAATCCTCGTACGTTCACACATTGACGTTTTGTTGAAGGCGAGCCTAGGCTCCCAGCACTCCTTCGACCCACCCCCGCTCCCCACGACGCTCGGAGGTCCCCTCATGCCCATCGGCGACAGCGCGGTGATCCGCTCCCGGCGAGTGGTCCTGCCGGACGGCGAACGCCCCGCCGACGTGCTGGTGCGGGACGGGAGGATCGAGCGGGTCGCCGCCCACGGCACGCTGTCCGGCGGCGACCGGCGGCTCACCGACCTCGGCGACACCGCACTGCTGCCCGGCCTGGTCGACACCCACGTGCACGTCAACGAGCCCGGCCGCACCGACTGGGAGGGCTTCGCCTCGGCGACCAGGGCCGCCGCGGCCGGCGGCGTCACCACGGTCGTCGACATGCCGCTCAACTCGATCCCGCCGACCACCACGGTCGAGGGCCTCGACGCCAAGCGGAAGACCGCCGACGGGCAGGCCTGGGTCGACCTGGGCTTCTGGGGCGGCGCCGTCCCCGGCAACACCGGCGACCTCGAACCGCTGCACCGCGCGGGCGTGTTCGGCTTCAAGTCGTTCCTGGCGCCGTCCGGGGTGGACGAGTTCCCGCACCTGGCCACCCCGGCCGACCTGGAGTCCGCGCTCGCCGAGCAGGCCCGGATCGGCGCCCTGGCGATCATCCACGCCGAGGACCCGGCCGTGCTGGACGCCGCCCCCCAGGTGCCCGGCAGCCACTACCGCGACTTCCTGGCCTCCCGCCCGGACGACGCCGAGGCCGCCGCCGTCGCCGCGCTGCTGGCCGCCGCCCGCCGCACCGGCGCCCGGGTGCACGTCCTGCACGTCTCCTCCGCCGCCGTGCTGCCGCTGCTCCGGCAGGCCAGGGCGGACGGCGTCGACGTCACCGCCGAGACCTGCCCGCACTACCTGACGCTGGCCGCCGAGGAGGTCCCCGACGGGGACACCGCCTTCAAGTGCTGCCCGCCGATCCGCGACGAGTCCAACCGCGACCTGCTCTGGCAGGCCCTCGCGGCCGGCGAGTTCGCCGCCGTGGTCTCCGACCACTCGCCCTCCACCCCCGACCTGAAACTGCTCCGGCGGGACGGCGGCAGCGGCGACTTCGCCGCCGCCTGGGGCGGCATCGCCTCGCTCCAGCTCGGCCTGCCCGCCGTCTGGACCGAGGCCCGCCGCCGCGGCCACACCCTCGCCGACGTGGTCCGCTGGATGTCCGCCGGACCCGCCGCCCTGGTCGGCCTGACCGGCACCAAGGGCGCCATCGCGCCCGGGTACGACGCCGACCTGGTCGCCTTCGACCCCGACGGCGAACTCGCCGTCCGCGCCGAACGCCTCCACCACAAGAACCCGGTCACCCCCTACGCGGGCCGCACCCTCACCGGGCTGGTCCACCGCACCTGGCTGCGCGGCCGCCCCGTCGACCCCGACGGCGCCCCGCACGGCCGGCAGCTCGTCCGACCCTGACACCGCACGCCTGACAGAAGGAGCACCAGTTGCGTACTGACCTGACCTCGAACGCGCCGTTCACCGAGCTGGTCGACCTGGCCTCCCGGCTGCTCGGCGCGGGCGTGGTCGCCACCAATGAGGACACCTTCGCGGACGCCGAGAACCTGCTGGTCGCCAAGCCCGCCGAGTTCCGCCCGCACACCTTCGGCCACAAGGGCCAGATCATGGACGGCTGGGAGTCCCGCCGCCGCCGGGGTGCCGGCCCCGAGCAGCCGCACCCCACCGACGAGGACCACGACTGGGCCGTCGTCCGGCTCGGCGTCGCGGGCCGGATCCGCGGCGTGGTCGTCGACACCGCGCACTTCACCGGCAACTACCCCGAGACCGCGTCCGTCCAGGCCGCGTCCGTGCCCGGCCACCCCTCGCCCGAGGAGCTGGCCGCCGCCGACTGGACCGACCTCGTCCCGCGCACCGCGCTCCAGGGCGACACCGCGCACCGGTTCCCGGTCGACGACCCCACCCGCTACACCCACGTCCGCCTGAACATCTGGCCGGACGGCGGCGTCGCCCGCCTGCGGGTGCACGGCGAGGTGCTGCCCGACCCGCGCGACCTGGCCGGCCTCACCTTCGACCTCGCCGCCCAGGAGTACGGCGGCGTCGCCGAGGCCGCCTCCGACCGCTACTTCTCCTCCCCGCACAACCTGAACGCTCCCGGCCGCGCCACCGTCATGGGCGACGGCTGGGAGACCCGGCGTCGGCGCGACAAGGCCAACGACTGGGTGCAGGTGGCCCTGGCCGGGGGCGGCGAGGTGCTGGCGGCGGAGGTGGACACCTCCTGCTTCGTCGCCAACGCCCCCGGCTGGGCCGAACTCGTCGGCAGCGACAGCGGGACCGAGACCGTCCTGCTGCCGCGCACCCGCCTGCAGCCCGACACCCGCCACCGCTTCCGGCTCCCGGCGGGCACCCCCGTCACCCACGTGCGGATCAACGTCTACCCCGACGGCGGCCTCGCCCGCCTGCGCCTCACCGGCCGCCTCACCGCCGCCGGCCAGGACGCCCTCGCGCTGCGCTGGTTCAACGCGCTCCCGCCCTCCGAGGCCCGCCGCGCCCTCGCGGACGCCGGCCTCCCGACCGACCCCGCCGAGGCCCGCCCGCTCACCGACGCGACGGCCATCCGCCCGCTCTACGCGAGCTGAGCCCGCGGGCCGCCGGAAGAACGCCGCCCGGGCCCGAACCCTCCTCCCACCTGCTCGAATAAGGATCACCCATGCCCAGAACCCTCACCACCGAGTCCGGCGCGCCCGTCGCCGACAACCAGAACAGCGCCTCGGCCGGCGAGTACGGCCCGCTGCTGCTGCAGGACCAGCACCTGCTGGAGAAGCTGGCCCGGTTCAACCGGGAGCGGATCCCGGAGCGGGTGGTGCACGCCCGCGGCTCGGGCGCGTACGGGTACTTCGAGGTGACCGACGAGGTCGCGCAGTACACCAGGGCGGCGTTCCTCTCGGCGGTCGGCAAGCGCACCGAGCTGTTCCTGCGCTTCTCGACCGTCGCCGGGGCGCTGGGCTCGACCGACGCGGTGCGCGACCCGCGCGGCTTCGCGGTGAAGTTCTACACCGAGCAGGGCAACTACGACCTGGTCGGCAACAACACCCCGGTGTTCTTCATCAAGGACCCGCTGAAGTTCCCCGACTTCATCCACTCGCAGAAGCGCGACCCGTACACCGGGACCCAGGAAGCCGACAACGTCTGGGACTTCTGGGCGCACTCACCGGCCTCGACCCACCAGATCACCTGGCTGTTCGGCGACCGCGGCATCCCGGCCTCGTACCGGCACATGAACGGCTACGGCTCGCACACCTACCAGTGGGTCAACGCCGAGGGCCGCGCCCACTGGGTGAAGTACCACTTCAAGACCAACCAGGGCATCCGCTCGCTGGACGCCGGCCAGGCCGCCGAGGCCGCCGGCGGCGACGCCGACAGCCACCAGCGCGACCTGCACCAGGCGATCGAGCGCGGGGTGTTCCCGTCCTGGACGCTGTACGTGCAGCTGATGCCGGTCGAGGACGCCGCCGACTACCGGTTCAACCCGTTCGACCTGACCAAGGTGTGGCCGCACGCCGACTACCCGCTGGTCAAGGTCGGCCGGCTGGTGCTCAACCGCAACCCGGAGAACGTGTTCGCCGAGGTCGAGCAGGCCGCGTTCTCGCCGAACAACTTCGTGCCCGGCATCGGCCCGTCGCCCGACAGGATGCTGCAGGGCCGCCTGTTCGCGTACGCCGACGCCCAGCGCTACCGGCTCGGCGTCAACCACACCCAGCTGCCGGTCAACGCCCCGCGCGCCACCGGGGCGGCCAACTACGGGCAGGACGGCCTCGCCGCGCTCAACCCGAACGGCCGGAACAAGAACTACGAGCCCAACTCGTACGGCGGCCCGGTCCAGACCGACGAGGCCCCGCACGCCCCGCAGCCGGTCTCCGGCCACACCGGCACCTACCCCACGCCCGCGCACGGCAAGGACGACGACTACTACCAGGCCGGCGAGCTGTACCGGCTGATGACGGACGGCGAGAAGTCCCGGCTGATCGCCAACCTGGCCGGCTCGCTGGCCCGGGTCGGCCGGGACGACGTGGTCGAGCGCAACCTCGCGCACTTCCACGCCGCCGACCCGGAGTACGGCGCCCGCCTCGCCGCGGCCGTCGCGGAACTCCGCGCGGCGGACGAGGACTGACGGGACGTCCGAGCGGTCCCCGGCGGGTGTGGCGCGCCGGGGGCCGCCCGGAACCGTCACACCGTCAACTCCCGTCCCGGCGCGGCATATGCCTGTCAAGGGGACGGTGGCCGGATCGAGCGAATATCCGGTGCCGGGACGGTGCGCGGCGGGTGCGGCCCGTAGGCTGGACGCAGTCGGTACCGGCTGGGGGAGGCGACGATGTCGGTGGTGCGCGGGGGGCGGCCCGACGACCTGCTCGGATCGGGCGGCGGCGGGTCCGGGCCGTTCGGGGCGCTGCGGCGGGCCCTGCGGCTGCTGGAGGCGGTCGACCGCCGACCGGACGGCGCGACGTCGGCCGAACTGGCCCGCGAACTGAGCCTGCCCGAGGCCCACGTGCGGCTGCTGGCCGAGGAGCTGGAGACCGAGGGGTACCTGGCCCGGCTGGACGGCGGCTGGGTGCTCGGCGGCGCGTTCACCCTGCTCGGCACCCAGTACCGGGAGCCGATGGTCCGGGCCCGGCTGCACCACCGGCTGGCCGAGCTGCGCGACGAACTCGGCGCCGCCGTCTACTTCAGCCGCTACCACGACGGCGAACTCTCGGTCGAGGCCGTGTGCGCCGACGAGCACGCCCCCGCCGTGCACGAGTGGGCCGACTTCCGGGCCACCGCGCACGCCTCCGCGATCGGCAAGTGCCTGCTCGCCCAACTCGACCACGACGCCCGGCTCGACCACCTGGCCCGGCACCCCGCCGCCCGGCTCACCGCGCGCACCATCACCGAGACCGACCGCCTGCTGCACCGGCTCGACCGGCAGCCCGCCACCGTCCCGGTCCTCGACCTCCAGGAGTACTCGATGGACACCGTCTGCGCGGCCGTCCCGATCGTGGCCGGCGGCACCGTCGGCTGCCTGGCCACCTCGCTGCCCCTCGACCAGGCCCACCGGCTGCGCGAGGCCGCCGAACTGCTCTCGCTCCGGGCGACACCGCTGATGCTGGCGATGGCGGTCTGACCGGCCGTCAGCCACCCGCCCGAGCCGCCGTCCGCTTGTCGAACGAGGCCTTCGACAGCAGGATGCGGAGGATGACCGCCCACCCCCACCACCCCCGCGTCCGGCCCTACCGCCCCGCCGACCGGCCCGCCCTGTTCGACATCTGCGTGCGCACCGCCGAGAACGGCGGCGACTCCCGGCAGACCTACCCCGACCACCAGCTGCTGCCGAACATCTTCGCCGCCCCCTACGCCGCGCTCGAACCCGACCTGGCCTTCGTCCTGGACGACGGCACCGGCCGCGCCGTCGGGTACGTGCTCGCCACGGCCGACACCCCCGCGTTCGTCCGCCGCTTCCGCGACGAGTGGCTGCCCACCCTCGCCGACCGCTACCCCCCGCCCGCCGGCGAGCCCGCCACCCCCGGCGAGGTCATGCTGCACCTGATGCACACCCCCGAGCGGATGGTGCTCCCCGAACTCGCCGACTACCCCGCCCACCTGCACATCGACCTGCTCCCCAGCCACCAGCGCGCGGGCCACGGACGGCAGTTGATGACCACCCTGCTCGCCGCGCTGGCCGCCAAGGGCGTCCCGCGCGTCCACCTCGGCATGGTCACCGCCAACACCGCCGCCCGCTCCTTCTACGACCGCCTCGGCTTCCACGTCATCCCCGTCCCCGACCCCGGCCCGCTCACCTACCTGGGCCGCCGCACCTCCCCCTGAACCCCGCCGCCGAGCAGCGCGCCCGGACGCCCGGGCGGCAGCGGCACGGCGGAGAGGCCCGCCGCCCGGACCGGGGGCGGCCCGGACGGCGGGCCCGTCCCGTTCGACGTGTCCCCTCGTCCGCCGCCCGGATCCCCGGGGCGGCGGCACGTCGACCGCGGTGGCGTGGGGTGCCTCCGCGCGGACCACGGTAGTCAGCCGGGGCCGGCCGGCGTTGGCGGTGCGTCCACAGCGGGTTGGCGCTGCGTCTACCGCCGGTCGCCGTACCGGGCCCGGTGGCGGTGGTCGCGCGGGGAGAGGCCGTACGCGGCGCGGAAGGCCCGGCTGAAGTCGTCGGGGCGCGGGATGCCGCAGCGGGCGGCCAGGACGTGGATGGGGGTGTCGTGCAGCGCGGGGTCGGCGAGGTCGCGGTGGGCCTGTTCGAGGCGGCGGCGGCGGATCCAGGCGGCGACGGTTTCGCCGTCGTTCTCCTCGCCGAAGATCCGGTGCAGGTAGCTGACCGATATGTGGTGCGCCTCGGCGATCGACGCGGGCGTCAGCGCGGGATCGTGCAGGTTGCGCCGGACGAACGCCCGGACGTTCTCGACCAGGGCGCGCCGCCGGGCGGCCGGCGGGAGCTCGGCCGTCGCCTCGGCCTCCTCGGCCAGCCAGGCCGACACCAGGTCGACGGCGACCGGCCCGAGCCGCTCCGCGCCGCCCGGCCCGAGGTGCGCGGCCTGCCGGTCCAGACTGAGCAGGAAGTCCGGGATCAGCGCGGCCAGCCCCGACGTCGGCCGGTAGCCGCGCCCGAACAGCTGCCGCAGCCGGCGCGCCGGCAGCGGCAGCAGCGTCACCGGGAAGTCGATGCCGACGGCGTTGATCCGCGGCTGCGGCTCCCCCTCGGTCCGGCAGCCGAACGCCCGCAGGTCGTACGGGCGGGAGCTGTCGAGCAGGCTGATGTGGCCGGCCGGGAAGTGCAGCACCGGCTCGTGCGGACGGGACAGCGTCAGCGCCCCGGAGACCACCAGCGTCAGGTGGAAGACGGACGGGTCGGAGCGGCGCACCCGGGCGTCGGTGCGCCGGAAGCGGGACGACGGGAAGGACGAGCCGAGGAAGGTCACCGGGCCGAGCTCCAGCCGGCGCAGGTCGGCGTCGAACCGGTCGGTGTAGGGGGTGCTGGCCTCGCAGTCCCTGGTCAGCGCGATCATCTCGCGCCAGCACTCGAAGCGCTGCTCGGATTCCTCCGGGTCCCGCACCGGATGTCCCTGTTCCGTCGTCGCGGTCATCTCCGCCCACCTCTGTCGTTCCCGCCCTCGGCCCCCCGATGGCGGGGCAAGCATTACAGGTCCCCACGAACGGACCTGACGGAGGGTGACCTCCCGCGCGCTCCCCGCTGCGGACCCCGTCGGGGCGGGCCGGCCGGGCGGGCGCCCGGACCGGGACCGCAGCGTCCGCCGGCCGCCCCCGGTGCGCGGCGGAGCGGCTCCCGCGCCCCCGCGGACCACGGAGGAACCAGGAGGAGAAGTGACCCACCGTACCGATCGGGCCCCGGGGCGCGTCCCGGACCGCGAACCGCTCGCCTACCTGACGGCCGCGCTGCGCGGCGTCGGCCAGGTCGACCTGCAACCCCGGCTGCTCACCGGCGCGTTCCTGCTGGCCGGACTCTGGGCGGCCGGCTGGCGGGTCGGCCTGTTCGCCACCCTCGGCACGCTGCTCTCCACCGCCGCCGCGTACGCGTTCGGCGTCGACCGCGACTCGACCGCCCGGGGCCTGCAGGGCTACTCCGGCTGCCTCACCGGCATCGCCCTGGTCGGCTCGCTCGGCCACCACCCCGCCACCTACCTCCTCACCGCCGTCGGCTGCGTGCTGTGCACCGTGCTGACCGCCGCGCTCACCACCCTGCTACGCCCGTACGGGCTGACTCCGCTGACCGCGCCGTTCTGCGTCGTCGCCGGGGCGACCCTGCTCGCCGCCCCTGCCGCCCCCGCCGCCCCCGCCGCCCCTGCCGCCCCCGTCGGCGACACCGCCGCCACCCCCGCCGACCTGTGGCACGGCTTCTTCGGCAACGTCTCGCAGGCCTTCCTGGTGGACCGCTGGTACGTCGGCCTGGTCATGCTGGCCGGCCTGGCCTGCGCGGGCGCCCGGGTGGTGCTCGCCGCCGCGCTCGGCTCGGCCGCCGGGACGGTCACGGCCTGGGCGCTCGGCGCGCCCGGCCCGCAGATCGCCGCCGGTCTGCACGGCTACAACGCCGTCCTGGTCGGCATCGCGCTCGGCGCGGTCCTCCTCCCGGGCACCCCCTGGAACGCGGGCTACGCACTGTTCGGCGCGGTGCTGTCCACCGGGCTGGGCGCCGCGCTCGGCACGCTCTGCGCGCCCTTCGGCGGCCGCGTCCTCACCTGGCCGTTCGTCCTCACCACCTGGGCCCTGCTGGCCGCCGTCCCGCACCTGCCCCGGCTGCGGGCGGCCGGGGCGTGAACGGCGCCGCCGGGCGCCGCCGCCGGAAGGGCCGCTGGACAGCGGGCGGCGGGACGGCGCAGGATGCGGGCGGAAGGGCCCCGAAAGGCGTGAAAGGCCCCGGGAACGCGAAAGGCAGGGAGCTCGCGCTCTCCTGCCGTTATCAAACTTATACCGCAAGGGGGGCCTTGCCGCAAGGGCCCCCCGATGCCGCACAATCGCTGGTCTGAACCGGGGAACCCGCGCGAAACGGCACAGACGGGGCAGACCGCGAGCAGCACGCGGACGGAGCGCGGCCCACCCGGCAGCGGATCGGAGTCACCACACCATGAACCAGCCGACGACCGGCGCCTTCGACCTGCCCGAGCGGCTCGCCGCCAAGGCGGACCCGGCCCTGATCGCCGCCGACGACCGGCACTTCGCCGAGATCGCCGACACCCTGCGACGGGACGTCGCGGAGCTGACCGCGCGCCTGGAGGAGGTGCGGCGCAGCCCCGGCGGGGCCGGGCAGGCCGCGATGGACCGGGACAACGAGGTACACCAGCTCTCCGCCCGGCTGCGCACCCTGAACCGCTTCGGCCACGACCTGTGCCTGGGCCGGATCGTCCGCGCCGACGACCCCGAGCCGGTCTACGTCGGCCGCCTCGGCCTCGCCGACGCCGACGGCCGCCGCCTGCTGGTCGACTGGCGCTCGCCCGCCGCCGAGCCGTTCTTCGCCGCCACCCACGCCAACCCGATGGGCCTGGCCAGCCGCCGCCGCTACCGCTGGCAGCGCGGCCGGGTCGGCGACTACTGGGACGAGGTGTTCACCGCCGACGGCCTTGAGGGGCACGCCGCGCTGGACGACCAGTCCGCGTTCATCGCCAGCCTCGGCAGCTCCCGCTCCGAGCGGATGCGCGACGTGCTGGCCACCATCCAGGCCGACCAGGACGCCATCATCCGGGCCGGTTCGCGCGGCGCCCTGGTGGTCGACGGCGGCCCCGGCACCGGCAAGACCGTGGTCGCCCTGCACCGCACCGCCCACCTGCTGTACTCCGACCCGCGCCTGGGCCACCGCAAGGGCCGCGTCCTGTTCGTCGGCCCGCACCAGCCGTACCTGGCGTACGTCTCCGACGTGCTGCCCAGCCTCGGCGAGGAGGGCGTGCAGACCTGCACCCTGCGCGACCTGCTGCCCGAGGGCGCCGCGGTCGGACCCGAGCCCGACCCCGAGGTGGCCCGGCTGAAGGCCGCCGCCGGGATGGTGCACGCGATCGAGAAGGCCGTCGCCGTCTACGAGGAGCCGCCCGCCGAGGGCCGCAAGCTCTCCACCGAGTGGTACGAGCTGTGGATCGACCCGGAGGACTGGTCCGAGGCGTTCGCCGCCCCCGGCCCCGGCGTGCCGCACAACGAGGCCCGGCAGCAGATCCTCGACGAGCTGATCACCATCCTGCTGGACAAGAACGCCGACTCCTTCGACGACGAGGACGGCATCTCGCCCGAGGTGCTCCGCCGTGAACTGCGCCGCGACCCCGAACTGCTCGGCGCGCTGCGCCGGGCCTGGCCGATCCTGGAGCCCACCGACCTGGTCGGCGACCTGTGGACCGTCCCCGCCTACCTGCGGCTGTGCGCGCCCTGGCTGGACCGCGAGGAGGTCCGCCGCCTGCAGCGCGCCGACCCCGCCGCCTGGACGCTCGCCGACCTGCCGCTGCTGGACGCCGCCCGCCGCCGCCTCGGCGACACCGACGCCGACCGCCGCCAGCGCGCCCACCGGGCCCGGATCGCCACCGAACGCGAACTGATGGACGGCGTCGTCGACCACCTGCTGAACGCCGACGACGACGGCGAGGGCGCCGTCGCCATGCTGCGCGGCGCCGACCTGCGCGACGCGCTGATCGACCACAGCGAGGCCGAACCCGTCGACCCCGACCTGCTGGCCGGCCCGTTCGCGCACATCGTGGTCGACGAGGCGCAGGAACTCACCGACGCCGAGTGGCAGATGCTGATCGCCCGCTGCCCGTCCCGCTCCTTCACCATCGTCGGCGACCGCGCCCAGGCCCGGCACGGCTTCACCGAGTCGTGGACCGAACGCCTGGAGCGGGCCGGCCTGGACCGGGTCACGCTCACCTCGCTGACCGTCAACTACCGCACGCCCGAAGAGGTGATGGCCGAGGCCGAGCCGGTGATCCGGGCCGCGCTGCCGGACGCCAACGTCCCCACCTCGATCCGCCGCAGCGGCCTGCCCGTCCACCACGGCACCCGGGCCGAACGCGACGCGCTGCTGGACGCCTGGCTGGCCGAGCACCCCGAGGGCACCGCCTGCGTGATCGGCGACCCCACCCACCTCGGCGGGGGCCGGGTCCGCTCGCTCAGCCCCGAACTGGTCAAGGGCCTGGAGTTCGACCTGGTGGTGCTGGTCGACCCGGAGTCCTTCGGCGACGGCATCGAGGGCGCCGTCGACCGGTACGTGGCGATGACCCGCGCCACCGGGCAGTTGGCGATCCTGCGCTAGTCACCGGGCCGCGGCTCCCCGGCGGTCTCCGGCGGTCCCCGGCGGCCTCAGTCGGTGAGCAGGCGCCGCTTGGCCAGGGCGAACTCCTCGGCGCTCAGCGCCCCGCGCCGGTGCAGGTCGTACAGCCGCTCGATCCGGGCCGGCAGGTCGGTGCCGTCCCGCGGGGTGTCCGGCCCGTCCAGCTCCAGCCGGACGTCGGTCGGATCGGCGGCCAGGAAGCGCACGGTGGCGCCGTCGCCCGCGCGCGGGCGGGAGTGCGCCGGGAAGGACGTCCGCAGCTCCTTGGTGTGCACGGCGTCCCCGAACGGGTAGCGCAGCGTCAGGGTCGCCCAGTACCGGCCGTCGTGGTCCGGGGCGTCGGAGATCCGGGCGACCTCCACCAGGGCGGCCCGGACGGTCTCGCCCTCCTCCCGGATCCGCCGCTCCAGCAGCGCCCGCTCCCGCCCGTCGTTCAGCGACCACAGCCGCCACTTGCGCGCGTGCGCGACCGCGGGCACCGCCCCCGCCGCCGCGACCGCCGCCACGGCCGCCGCGATCCAGCCGCCCCACCCGCCCGCCGCCGAGCCGCCCGCCCCCAGCGCCACCGCCACCAGCACGCTCGGGCCCGCGCCGAACACCGGGAACGCGCCGGTCCCGGCGCCGCCCCGGGCCAGCGCCTGGCCGCTCAGGTACATCAGGAAGGCCAGGAACAGCACCAGCCCCGCGTACACGTACCCGTCGGGCCCCGGAACGCCCGCGTGCAGCCGGGCCGCCCCCCAGCCGCCCGCCGCCACCAGCGCCGCGAAGAACCCGATGGCGAACCAGCGCATGCCCGAGAGGCCCGGCCAGCGCGGTTCGTCCGGGACCACCGTGTCGTCCATGGCCGGGATGGTAGCGGCCCCCGGTGAACGGCCCGGACCAGGGCGGCCCCCCGGCCGGGGCGGGCTCCGCGGATCCTCGCGGATACTCGACGGCATGGAGACCGAGCCGGACGCCGCGCCGTACCTGGACCCCGAACCGGCCGCCGCGCTCGCCGCCCGCGGCGGCGTGCCCGCCCCGCTGACGCCCGACGCCCTGGCGGCCTGGCAGCGGCGGGACGCCGAACGGCGGCCGCGCCCGACCGTGCGCCAACTCGCCGACGGCGGACGGTTCGAGGCCGCCGAGCACGACGCCGACGGCGTCCCGCTGGTCACCGCCCGCCCGGCCGGGACGGACCGCCCGCTGCCGGCGCTGCTCCACCTGCACGGCGGCGGCCTGATCGGCGGCAACGCCCACGCCGTACTGCCGCGCCTGCTGCGGGAGTTGGCCGAACCGCTCGGACTGGCCGTGCTCTCCGTCGACTACCCGCTCGCCCCCGCCGCCCGCTACCCCGTCCCGCTGCACGCCTGCCGCACCGCGCTGCGCTGGGCCGTCCGGCACGCCGGGCCGCTGCGGATCGACCCCGACCGGATCGTCCTCTCCGGCAAGAGCGCCGGCGGCGGACTGGCCGCCGCCCTCGCCCTGCTGCTCCGCGACCGGGGCGGCCCGGCGCCCTGCGGCCAACTCCTGCTCAGCCCGATGCTCGACGACCGCGGCACCACCCGCTCCAGCCGCCAGGCCGCCGGCCACGACACCTGGGACGCCGCCTCCAACGCCACCGCCTGGCAGGCCGCCCTCGGCCCCCTGTACCGCACCCCCGACCTGCCCCCGTACGCCGCCCCCGCCCGCGCCCGCGACCTCACCGGCCTGCCCCCCGCCTACCTGGAGGTCGGCTCCGCCGAGACCTTCCGCGACGAGACCACCGCCTACGCCCACGCGCTCTGGCAGGCCGGCGGCCACGCCGAACTCCACGTCTGGCCCGGCGCCCCCCACGGCTTCGACACCCTCGCCCCGACCGCCGCCGTCACCCGCACGGCGACCGCGGCCCGCCGGGACTGGCTGCGGCGCCTGCTCGGCTAGGCCCTCTCTTTCGGATCTTGCCGGGCGCCCGACGCCGGGCATCCCGCCTGGAAGCACCGGCCCAACACCCAAGTACGTCCAGTACGAGGGCGTCGGGCCGGCACTCCCAGCCGGGCGCCCAACGCCGCGCGCTGATCCGACAAGATCCGAAAGAGAGGGCCTAGGCCCGTCGCCAGGCCCGCCCGCGTCCTCCCGCGCGCCCGCGCGCGCGTCCGCCGGCCCGGTGCCGCGTGCCGGTCCCACGAGGTGCGCCCGGGAGGGCCTACGGTCGACGGATGGACGCGCCTGCGCAGCGGAAACCGCCACCCCCGCCGGGGCCGGAACGGCGCCGCCCCCGCCGTTGGCGGGACGTCTCGCCCACCCGCCGCGGCCTGGTGCTGGCCTGGTGGGGCTTCACCCTCACCTTCGGCCTCCTGCGGCTGCTGACCTGGCTCATCCACATCGACGCCGCGGGCGTGGGGAACGTCTCGGCGGGCGGCGTCCACCTCCACCACTACGTGTGGGGCATCCTCGTCCTGATGGTCGTCGGGGCCCTCGGCCTGGTCGAACGCTCGCCGCGCTGGCGCACCTGGATGGGCCTGGCCTACGGCATCGGCACCGCGCTGATCATCGACGAGACCGCCAACCTGATCAACCTGAGCGACGTCTACTGGGACCGCTCCGGCGGGACCAGCATCGCCGTCGCGCTGATCGTCATCGGCGTCACCGGCAGCGTCCTGGCCTTCACCCACCGGGACGCGCCGGGCCCCGGCGAGGGCGAACCCGACCCGGAGGAGGAGTGACGGCGGGCGGGGCGGCGGCTCCGGACGCATGGCGCGGCCGGCCCCGGGCAGGCGGACCGGGGCGCGAACACCACCGCGCCACCACGCGGGCCGGCGACCGGGCCGGGCGACGGGGAGCCGTCCGCCCGCCCGTCCCCGCCCGGAGCCGGAAGGCGGAGGCGAGTTGACGGGCACCGCGCACGACGAGCCCCTCGCGCTGGTGATCATCGGCGGGGGAGCGGCCGGGCTCAGCCTGGCCGACCGCCTGGTCCGGCACGACCCGGAGGGGGCCGACGGCGGCCCCCGGTTCGACGTGACCGTCGTCGAGGCGCCGGAGGGGCCGCTGCGCCCGGCCCCCCGGACCTGGTGCTTCTGGGACGACGGCCCCGGGGCGTACGAGGAGGCCGTCACCGCCCAGTGGTCCCGGCTGCGGATCACCGGCCCGGACGGCGACGCCGTCGAAGCGGAGCCCGCCCCCCTGCGCTACCGGATGCTGCGCTCGACCGCCTTCGAGGAACTGGTCCACCGCCGCCTCGCGGCCCACCCCCGGGCCCGGGTCCTGCGCGCCGCGGTCCGCTCCGTGCACCCGCGGCCGGACGGGCGCCCCGGCGCCCGCGTGCACGCCGACGACCCGGCCGGCCGGCCGCTCGTCCTCGACGCCCGGTACGTCTTCGACTCCAGGCCGCCCGCCGGGCCCCCGCCGGCCCGGACCGCCCTGCTGCAGCACTTCCGCGGCTGGTTCGTGCGCACCGACCGGCCGCGCTTCGACCCCGGCGCGGCGCACCTGATGGACTTCCGCGTCCCGCAGCCCGCCCACGGCCTCGGCTTCGGGTACGTCCTGCCGCTGGCCCCCGACCGCGCGCTGGTGGAGTACACCGAGTTCTCCCGGCGCCCGCTGACCCTCCCCGCGTACGAGCGGGCCCTGCGCGCCTACACCGGGGAGGTGCTGGGCCTGGGCCGGTTCACGGTCGAGGACGTCGAGCAGGGCGCCATCCTGATGACGGACGGCCGCTTCCCCCGCCGGGACGGCCCCGCGCACGTGCGCATCGGCACGGCCGGCGGTGCCACCCGCCCCGCCACCGGCTACGCCTTCGCCGCCGTCCAGCGGCAGAGCCGCGCCATCGTCGAGGCCCTCGGCCGACCGGCCGCGTCGCGCCGGCCCGCACCGGCGCCCGCCCCCCACCGCCGGCGGGCCCTGGCGATGGACGCCGTCCTGCTGCGGGCCCTGGACGCCGGCCGGGTCGACGGACCCCGCTTCTTCACCGACCTGTTCCGCCGCACCCCCGCCGAACAGGTGCTGCGCTTCCTGGACGGCGCGAGCACCCCCTTCGAGGAACTGCGCATCGGCCTGCGCTGCCCCGTCGGCCCCATGCTGCGCTCGGCCGCCGAACTGCCGCTGCTGCCCCGCCGGACCACGCCCGGCACCCGCCCCGCGCCCGCCCCGCCCACCCGTGAGGACCGCCGTTGACCACGCCCCCGCCCCGCCCCGCCCACGCCGCGCACCGCGGGAGCGGCGCATGAGCCGCACCCCGCCCGCCACCCGGCACGGGCGCGACCGCCGGGCCGAGGTGCTGCCCGCCGCCCCGGGCCGCGCCCGCTTCGGCGGGGCCGAGCCGCCCCGGGTGGCCGTCGTGGGGGGCGGCATCGCCGGCCTGGCCGCCGCGACGGCCCTCGCCGAGCGCGGCGTCGACGTCGTCCTCCACGAGCGGGAACCCGTGCTGGGCGGGCGGGTCGCCGGGTGGACCACCCGGCTCGCCGACGGATCGACCGCGACGATGAGCCGCGGCTTCCACGCCTTCTTCCGCCAGTACTACAACCTGCGCGGCCTGCTGCGGCGCACCGACCCCGGCCTCACCAGGCTGGTCGGCCTGCCCGACTACCCGCTGCGCCAGCGCTCCGGCACGACCGACAGCTTCGCCCGGGTACCGCGCACCCCGCCGTTCAGCGCGGCCGGCTTCGTCGCCCTCAGCCCCACCTTCGGCCCGCGCGACCTCGCCCGCCTGGACGCCCGGGCCGCCCTCCCGCTGCTGGACGTCCGCCTCCCCGAGGTCTTCGAGCGCCACGACACCACCAGCGCGCACGACCTGCTCCAGCGGATCAACTTCCCCGAGGCCGCCCGCCACCTCGCCTTCGAGGTGTTCTCCCGCAGCTTCTTCACCGACCCGCGCGACCTGTCCGCCGCCGAACTCCTGCTGATGTTCCACATCTACTTCCTCGGCTCCTCCGAGGGGCTGCTCTTCGACGTCCCCACCGAGCCCTACCCGCAGGCCCTGTGGGACCCGCTGGCCGGCTACCTGACCGCCCTCGGCGCCGACCTGCGCACCGACTCCGCCGTCGACGCCGTCCGCCCGCTGCCCGGCGGGGACGTCGAGGTCACCACCCGGGACCGGGGCGCCGAACGCCACCAGGCCGTGGTCCTCGCCCTGGACCCGGCGGGGCTGCGGGGCCTCGTCGCGGACTCCCCGCACCTGGGCGACCCCGCCTGGCGCGCCGACATCGCCGCGCTGCGCACCGCACCGCCCTTCCTGGTGTCCCGGCTCTGGCTGGACCGCCCCGTCGCCCCCGACCGGCCGGGCTTCCTCGGCACCAGCGGCTACGACGGGCTGGACAACGTCAGCGTGCTGGAGCGCTGGGAGGGCGAGGCGGCCCGCTGGTCCGCCCGCACCGGCGGCTCCGTGGTCGAACTGCACGCCTACGCCGTGGCCGAGGACGCCGAGCCGAAGGAGGTCCAGGAGCGGATGGCGGCCCGGCTGCGCGAGGTCTACCCGGAGACCCGCGACGCCCGCGCGGTGGACGTCCGCCACGAGTGGCGCCGGGACTGCCCGGTGTTCCCGGTCGGCGGCTGGCCGCGCCGCCCCGGCGTCGCCACCCCGCACCCCGCCGTCGTCCTGGCCGGCGACCTCGTCCGCACCGACCTGCCGGTCGCCCTGATGGAACGCGCCGCGACCACCGGCTTCCAGGCCGCCAACGCCCTGCTGGCCCGCTGGGGCGTCGCGGGCCAGACGCTGTGGACGGTGCCCCGGGCCGGCCGCTCCCGCCTGCTGCGCGCCCTGGCCCGCCGGGCGGCCCGCTGACCGCCCGGCCGCTTCCCCGTCAGCCGGGGAAGCGGCCGGTGCTGCGCAGCGCCCAGCGGCGCTCCGCGTAGGCCAGGTCGTCGCGCCACAGCCGGCCCGCGGCGTGGCGCACCAGCGGCCGCAGGGCCGGGGCGAGCGCCCGGGCCGCGGCGAAACCGCGCCGCCCGGAGCGGGCGACGACCGCCTCCACCACCGCCGTGCGCGGCGCGGGGGAGCCCGGGCCGGTCAGCGGGGTGGCGTGGGTCTCCACCACCGAGCCCTCGCCCTCGCCCTCGACGATGCGCATGACGACGGTGCGCGGCCCGGGCGCGGTGAAGACCGCGCGCACCGGCACCACCAGCCGCCCGGCCACCCGGAAGGACACGTCCACCTCGAACCGGTCCTCCCCGGTGCCGTCCGGCACCTCCCGCACCGTCAGGTCGGTGAACGAGTAGGGGTGGAACCAGGAGCCGTGCCACGGATCCAGCCGGTTGGCCACCACGTCCTCGGGCTCGCAGCGCCCCGACCCCGTGTACACCGAGGTGACCGCCTCCCGCGGGTCGGGCCGCTCCACCGCCACCGGCCGCTCGGTGGGCTCCTCGCCCCCCGCGGCGTCCAGCCGCACCCAGGCCAGGACGCCGTCCTCGTGCACCGGGTAGGGCGCCCAGCCGGCGGCCGGGCCGCCGTCCAGGGCCAGCCCGTGCCAGCGGCAGACCAGCGTGCCGCACACCACCCGGCCGTCCTTCAGCGGCGCGCCCAGGTGCGGGCAGACGCCCGGACCGGCCCGCAGCGCGCCCGTGGCGTCCCGCCACAGCACCACCTCCGCGCCGCCCACCGAACGGCCGCTCGGCCGGCCGCCGGCGGCGACCCGCCCGGCGGCGCCGACGACGAACCAGTTCCCGGTCGGCCGGGCCGTCGCCCGCGCCAGCGCGGCGGCGATCAGCGCGGGCCTTGCCTCCCGCCACGACGGCTCCTGTCCCGCCCAGTCGGTGCCCCGGCGCAGCCGCAGCGGGGGCCGCCAGCGGGGCGCGGCGCTCACCGTCCCGCCCGTCGGCGCGGAGGTCCGGACGGCGGACCGCTCCGGGCGGGCGCGCGCACCCTGGCCGCCACGACGCGGGTCAGCCCCGCCGCCGCGACGGCCGCCTTCCGGTGCAGCGGCACCACCGAGCGCCGGTGCAGCACCGCGTAGCCCCCCTCGGCGATCGCGTCCAGGATGCCGCCGTACAGCAGGAAGGCCGTCCGGATGCACGGCCGCGTCCGGGGGTCCAGCAGCGCGATGCCCGGCTCGGCGTCCCGGTAGGCGGCGCGGGTCAGCGCGGCGGCGGCGACCAGCGCGGCCCGGACGCGGGCGTCGTGGCGGCCGGTGCGGCGGCTCCACTCCAGCAGGGGCCGGTCCACCCCGTGGGCCGCGAGCAGGTCGGCCGGCAGGTACACCCGGCCGCGGTCCAGGTCCTCGCCCACGTCGCGCAGGAAGTTGGTCAACTGGAACGCCACCCCGAGGGCGGCCGCGTACGGCTCGGCCTCGGCGCGGTCCGTCACCGTGCCCAGGACGGGCAGCATCTGCAGGCCGATCACCGCCGCCGAGCCGTGCATGTAGCCGTACAGGTCCTGGTAGGTCGGGTAGTCGGTGACGGTGAGGTCGGCGCGCATCGAGGCCATGAAGTCGGCGAACAGCGCCGGGTCGATGGCGTACCGCGCCGCGGTGTCCGCGACCGCCCGCACCACCGGCTCCCGCGCGTCCCCGCGCCGCAGGCCCTGGTCCAGGTCGCGTTCCAGCGCCGCCAGCAGGCGGTCGCGCTCGGCGGGCGTCTCGCGCCGGTCCAGCCCGTCGACGACGTCGTCCGCCCAGCGGGCGAACCCGTACAGCGCGTGGACCGCGCACCGGCGCTCCGGCGGCAGCAGCCGGGTCGCCAGGAAGTAGGTGCGGCCGTGCCGGGCGTTGAGCGCGCGGCAGGCGGTGTACGCCGCCCGCAGCTCGGGGGCGGTGATCCCCGCGGCGTCCAGTTCACGGGCCGTCATGCGATGCTCCTGCGGTCGGTGGGGTGAGCGGGACCGCTCCGGGCGCCGAGGGCGCGCGGCGGCGCCCCGGGGCCGGCCGGTCGGCCCCGGTGATCCGGGCGGCGGCGAGCTTCCCGCTGATCAGGACGGTCGGGACGCCGACCCCGGGGGTGGTGCCGCAGCCCGCCAGCACCACGTTCTCCAGGCCCCGCACCAGGTTGCGCGGCCGGAACGGGCCGGTCTGCGCGAAGGTGTGGGCCGCGGAGAACGGCGTGCCGGCCGCGTGCCCCTGGGCGGTCCAGTCGGCTGGGGTCACCAGGCACTCCTCCTCCACGGCCGCGCCGATCCCGGTCAGCCCGCGCCGTTCGAGCGTGTCGAGCAGGTGGTCGCGGTAGCCGGGCGCCAGCTCCCCCCAGGCCGCGGCGTCCGGGCCGATGGCGGTGTTGGGCACCGGCGCCAGCACGTAGTGGGTGTGCCGGCCGGCCGGGGCCGACGACGGGTCCGTGGCGGTCGGGTGGGTGACCAGCAGCGAAGGGTCCGTCATCAGGCTCCCGGTGCGGGTCAGTTCGTCGAACGTCCGCTCCCAGGCGCGGCCGAAGGACAGGGTGTGGTGGGCCAGCTCCGGCCAGGTCCGGTCGGTGCCCAGGTGCAGCACCACCGCCGACGGCGAGAAGCGCAGCGGCACCGCCCGCCGGGGCGCCCGCCCCAGCAGCCGGTACGTCACCGGCAGGTCGGGGGTGAGCACGACCGCGTCGCAGGCGACGCGCCCGCGGTCCGTGACGACGGCCGTGACCCGGCCCCCGCTGCGCTCCAGACGGGTCACGGTGCTCCCGTAGTGGAACGCGGCCCCCGCCGCCTCGGCGACGGCGGCCATCGCCCGGGGCAGCGCGTGCATGCCGCCGCGCGGGAACCACACCCCGGCGACCGTGTCCATGTAGGCGATGACCGCGTAGGCGGCCAGCGCCCGGGCCGGCGCCACGCCCGCGTACAGGGACTGGAACGAGAAGACCCGCTGCAGCCGCTCGTCGCGCAGGTGGCGGGCGATCCGCGGCGCGAGCCGGCCGAACCCGCCCAGTGCGGCCAGCCGCGCCAGGTCGGGGGTGAGCAGCTGCCACGGCGAGTCGAAGTTGGCGTCGACGAAGCGCCGCATCTGCGCCCGGTAGAGCCGGACGAGCCAGTGGCGCAGCTCCCGGTAGCCCGCGGCCTCGCGCGCCCCGGCGAAGCGCTCCACCTCGGCCTCCATCGCCTGCGCGTCGGTGTGCACGTCCAGCGTGCTGCCGTCGGCGAACCGGGCCCGGTAGGCGGGGTGCAGCGGCAGCAGGTCCACGTGGGCCCGCAGCGAGGTGCCGACCGCCGCGAACGCCTCGTCGGCGAGGTCGGGCATGGTCAGCACGGTCGGCCCGGTGTCGAAGAGGTACCCGCCGCGCCGGACCCGTCCGGCCCGTCCGCCGGGTCCCTCGTCCCGCTCGACGACCGTCACCCGCCGTCCCGCGCCGAGCAGGTGGCAGGCGGCGGACAGTCCGGCCAGGCCCGCCCCGACGACGACCACGTGGTCGGTGGGCGGTGCGGCGCGCCTCATCGCGTCCACCCCCCGTCGCCCGCGCCGACCGGCGGGAGACCGGCGGCCGCCCGGAGCAGCTCGGCCAGCCGTCCGGCCCCCGGGCCCGTCGGGCGGGCCCGCTCCAGGTGCTCCGCGCTGCGCGCGGAGAGCCGTTCGACGCGGGCCTGCACGGCGGCCCGCGCCCCGGTCCGGACCAGCGCCTCCCTGACCTCGGACAGCGCCGCGTCGTCCAGGCCCGGGTCACCCAGGCAGCGTTCCAGCACGTCGGAGGAGACCCGGTCGCGGCGGGCCGCCGCCCGGGCGCGCGCCACCGCGAACAGGTAGGTGGGCTTGCCGGCCCGGGCGTCCTCACCGCCGGGCTTGCCGGTCCGCGCGGGGTCGCCGAAGACCCCGTCGAGGTCGTCCTTGAGCTGGAAGGCGATGCCCGCGCAGCGGCCCGAGCGGCGCAGCTCCGCCACCTGCCCGGGGTCGGCCCCGGCCAGCACGGCGCCCAGGTGCACGGGCCGCTCGACCGAGTACATCCCGCTCTTGAGCCGGGCGATCCGGATCGCCCGGCCGGGCGAGCGGGACCGGGTGAGCTGTCCGTGCACGTCCGCGTACTGGCCGGCGACCAGCTCCGTCCGCAGGTCCGACCAGACCTCCCGGAGCCGTTCCCGCGTCCGCGCCGGCAGGTCCGCCCGGGCGGCGGAGGCGAGGTCGTCCGCCCAGGCGAGGGCCAGGTCCCCGGCGAGGACGCCCGCGGCCGAGCCGAAGCGCGCGGCGCCCGGCTCGTCCACGTCGGGCGCGTACCGGGCGGCCACGTCCAGGTGCAGGGACCGGCGTCCGCGGCGGGTCGCGGACCCGTCCATCACGTCGTCCTGGACGAGCGCGCAGGTCTGGAGCAGCTCCAGCGCGGCCGCCGTGGCCAGGGCGACGCCGACCGGCCCGTCCCCCCGTCCGCAGGCGCGCATCGTCCACCACAGGAACTGCCCCCGCGTGCGCTTGCCCCCACCCCGGGTGAACTCCGCCACCCGGAGGGCGACGTCGGCCGCGAAGGTCCCGTCGGCCGCGGCGGCCCGGGCCACCCGGTGCTCCAGGTACCCGTCGAGCACCCGGCCGATCGCGCCCGGCACGTCGGCGTCGACGCACCCGGCCGTCGCCGGGGTCCGCGCGGTCGCCGGCTCCTCCGTCGGGCCGGGGGAGTCGCGCCCTCCGGCCGGGGAGCGGAGCAGCTCGAACGGGGCGCCCCGCCCGGGCGGGGCGACCGGGGCCGCCGCTGACGCCGGCAGTGGTACGGAGAACATCGGGCTCGCTTTCCCGTCGGGTTCCGGCGCACGTCCCGGTGCGGGCGCCCCGGGGGGCGCCCGCACCGGCGGTGCGGGGGCTCTTTCCGTCTGTCCCCGTTCCGGGGGTGCAGTCGTCCGCCGCCCACGATTCACCCCCCGGCGCGCCCGCGCCCCGCCGACACACCGGGCGGCCTCCCGCACGGCCGCGTGTGACCCGCGCTCCGGTGGGCAGACGCGGCCGCACCGGACGAGCGACCCGGACCCGCGGCGCGCGGGAGGGAGGCGGGCAGTGAGATGGCCGACGGCACGGAGGAGAGGGGCCCGGAGCCCCGGCGGCACGAGCGGCCGCCGGGCACGGACGACGCGACGGTCGAGGCGCTCGGGCTGCTGTCCGAGGCGCTGGAGACCACCCAGCGGGCCCGCGGGCGGCTGTACGACTTCCACCAGCTCACCGGGGGCGCGGACAAGACGGTGGGCGAGGCGGTGCGCCGGCTGCGGGAGGCCGGGCACGACGAGCAGGCCGACCTGGTCGAGCGCGAGGTCCGCGGGGCGGACGTCCTGCCGGGCATGTGGACGTTCCAGGTCGTCGAGGCCTACGACGACGGGTACCACCGGCGCTTCACCGAGGTCGAGCGGCAGGTCCGCGAGGCCCTGGGCGACGGCCGCGCCCACATCGCCGAGGCCGAGATGAAGCAGCGGCGCGAGACCACCTGACGGCCCCGGACGGCGGTCCGGCACCCCGCCGGGGCGGGCCTACCCGGGCAGGCGGGTGTCGGTCCAGCCGGTGTCGGTCCAGCCGTCCGGCGTGCGGGTGTGGCGGCGGCGGAGGTGGTGGCGGTCGGGGGAGGCCTGCCAGAACTCGGCCTGGACGGGGTGCAGGGCGTAGCAGTGCTGGGCGGGGGAGGGGGTGGCGCAGGCCGGGGAGGGGCGGACCGGGCCGCGCAGGCGGACCTGGCGGCCGTGGAGCGGCCAGTAGGCGGTCAGGGCGGCGGCCGGGCGGGCGGCCAGCTGGGCGGCCTTGGGGGAGTCCGGGTCGGTCCAGAAGTGCCAGCTGGCGGACGGGAGTTCGACGTCCCGCAGGACGAGCACCCGGGCGTCCGGGCGGCCCTCGGCGTCGACCGTGGCGAGGGTCAGCACCTGGGCGTCCGGGGTGCCGGCGGCGAGGGCGTCCAGCAGCCAGGCGGTGAACAGCTCGGCGGGGCCGGTGGGCGCGTGGTCCGGCGGCGGGTAGGCGGGGGCGGCCAGCACTGGGTGGGCGACCAGCGCCCGGACGAGGGGGGAGGCGGCGTCGGTCACGGGCCCTCCTGGGCGGGGGCGGCCACCACGGTGGTGCCGCCGGGCCCGAGGGCCAGGCCGGGCGGCAGCAGCACCAGCAGCCGGCTGTCGGCGGGGGCGCCGGTGCGGGTGCACGGGGTGTCGATCCGCAGCCGAGCCTCGTCGAGGGGGTGGTGGGCGCGGAGCAGCCGGACGTGCTCCCGCAGGGCCGCCGGGTCGGCGAACCAGCCGACCGGGTGCCACCGCCAGCCCGCGTGCGCGTCGGCGCGACGGCGGTGCTCCTCGTCCTGTGCGCGCTTGCGCTTCCGTTGCCCCGGCACGGGACCCAGACTGGCGGTTCGCGGCGGCCGGGGCAAGCGGGTTCGCCGGCGGCGGGACGACCCGGGCGGGCGGCTTATTAGACTCGATGTTGATAAGAGTCGCCGAACCCCTTGTCGGGCCCGCTACCCACGAGTAGTTTGCCGGTGTGCCCGCCCGGACGACCCGGGCCGCCCGGGCCGCTCCCCCGTCCGCCGCGCGTCAGGAGGCACCCCCATGCCCCGCCCCACCCCGCCCGTCACCGTGCACGACAACCTGGTGCTCGAACCGCGCGACGTGCACTTCGACTGGTCCGGACTCCCGCTGCACTGGATCCCCGACGAGCCGATGGCCACCCACACCATCAACGTCCTGCACCTGCTGCTGCCCGAGGGCGAACGCTGGTTCGTCAAGGTGTTCAAGGACGCGCTGCCGCTGATCCGCGACGAGCAGCTGCGCGAGGAGGTGCTCGGCTTCATCGGGCAGGAGGCGATCCACGCCGAAGCCCACCAGGAGGTCCTCGACCACCTGCTCGGCCAGGGCCTCGACCCCCGCCCCTACGTCCGGCAGATCAGCTGGCTGTTCCACCGCGTCCTCGGCGACAAGCCCGGACTCACCGCCCGCCAGCGCCGCGAGAACGTCATCGAACGGGTCGCCTTCGTCGCCGCGATCGAGCACTTCACCGCCTTCCTCGGCGACTGGGCGCTCAACTCGCCCGGCCTCGACCGCGCCCAGGCCGACCCCACCATGCTCGACCTGCTGCGCTGGCACGGCGCCGAGGAGGTCGAGCACCGCAGCGTCGCCTACGACCTGATGCGCCACCTCGACCCCGGCTACCTGCGCCGGGTCCGCGGCATGCTGGTCTCCGGCCCCCTCCTGCTCCACCTGTGGGTCCGCGGCACCCGCTTCCTGCTCGCCGCCGACCCCACCCTCGACGGACGCCCCGCCCCCACCTGGCGCGAAGCCCGGCACGCCGCCCGCCGGGGCCTGCTGCCCGAACCCGGACGCTTCCTGCGCTCCGCCGCCCGCTACTTCGGCCCCCGCTACCACCCCACCCGCGAGGGCAGCTCCTCGCAGGCACTCGCCTACCTCGCGAAGTCGCCCGCGGCCCGGGCCGCCGCCACCCGCTGAGCCGAGCAGGACGCGGAACCGGGGCGCGGGGAACCGCGCCAGCGGACACGGCACTTCGGGAGGACCCGGATCCCCCGGGGGCCCGCGTCCTGGCCGCGGTCCCCGCGGAGCACGTCACCCCCCGCCGCTCGGCCCGCCCGCCGCCCCCGTCCCCGGAGCCCGCGCACGTCCCGTCCCCCCGCGCAGTTCCCCGCGCCCCCCGGCGGGGCGCGAACGCCACTTGGAGCCGTCACACCATGGATCTCGAAACGCCGCCCCCCGACCTGTACGGACGCCCGAGGACGGACCGGTTCTTCGCCCGGCTGACCGCGTTCGGGGACTGGTACAGCCCCGCGCTGGGACGGCCCGGGCTGCGGCGCAGCCCGCGGCGGGGCGAGGCGCGGGGCGTGCCGCCGCTGCACCTGGTGGTGCTGTCGCACCGGGCGGTCGCCGAGGACGTGGTGGAACTGCGGCTGGGCGACCCGTCCGGCGGGCCGCTGCCGGCCTGGCAGCCGGGCGCGCGGGTGCGGGTGACGCTGCCGTCCGGGCGGGAGCGCCACTACTCGCTGTGCGGCGACCCGGCCGACCGGCACGCCTACCGGATCGCGGTGCGCCGGATCGCCGACGGCGGCGGCGGATCGGTCGAGGTGCACGACGCCCTGCACGTCGGCGTCCGGCTGCGGGTGCTGCGGCCGCGCAACGGCTTCGCGTTCTGCGGCGAGGAGAAGGTGCTGTTCCTGGCCGGCGGGATCGGCGTCACCCCGCTGCTCCCGATGGCCCGGGCCGCCCGGCTCGCGGGCCTCGACTGGCGGCTGGTGCACACCGGCCGGAGCGCCGCCGCGCTCCCGTACACCGCCGAGCTGACCGCGCTCGACCCGGAGCGGGTGACCGTCCGCACCGACGACGCGCACGGCGTCCCCGACGCCGCCGAACTGCTCGCGCACGCGCCCCGGGGCGCCGCCGTCTACGTGTGCGGGCCCGCGCCGATGCTGCTCGCCGTCCAGCGCGCGCTGCCCGCCTCGCCCGCCGCCGCCCTGCACTTCGAACGCTTCGGGGCCGCGCCGATCCGCGACGGCCGACCGTTCGACATCCGGATCGGTGACACGACACGGACCGTCCCGGCGGACCGCTCCGCGCTCGACGTCGCCCGCGAACTCCGCCCCGACCTGCCGTACTCCTGCCGGCAGGGCTTCTGCGGCACCTGCGTCCTCAAGGTCTCCGCCGGAACACCCGAACACCGCGACCGCCGCCTGACCGGGGAACAGCGGGCCGCGGGCCTGCTCCTGCCGTGCGTCTCCCGGGCCGCCACCGGCGAGACCCTCGTCCTGGAGGTGTGAGATGCCCGCGTTCCCGTACGACGAACACGACCTGGCCAGGTTCCGGGAGGTCCAGCAACTGGCCTACCACTGCGCCGAACAGGTCGCCGCCTGGATCGAACCCGGCGTCACCGAACGCCAGACCACCGCCGAACTGCGCCGCTGCCTGGTCCGGGCCGGCGTGCAGGACTTCTTCCACGTCCCGTTCGCCTGGTTCGGCGACCGCACCGCCTTCCGGCACTTCCACACCCCGCTGCAGTTCTTCGCCGGCTCCCGCGTCCTCACCGAGGGCATGCCGTACGTGCTGGACTGCGCGCCCGTCGTCGACGGCTACACCGCCGACATCGGCTACGGCGGCAAGGTCGGCGAGAACCCCGTCTGGGACCTGCTCGCCAAGGACCTCCGGGCCTACCGCGAACTCATCCTGCGCGAGGTCAAGGCCCGCAAGCCGCTCGCCGAGGTGTACGCCGCCGTCGACGCCCAACTCGCCCTCCACGGCTACGACAACCGCCACCAGGTCTACCCGGGCCGGGTCATCGGCCACCAGGTGACCCGGAACACCGCCCGCGGCCCGGCCGGCGTCCACCTGTTCGGCTTCGGAGTGCGTACGCTGCAGACCCTCGGACGCGAACTCGTGAAGGAACGCCTGGAAGGCCGCTCCCCGCTCTGGGCGGGCGGCCGGACCTCCCGCCACGCCCCCACGCCCGGCCTGTGGGCGGTCGAACCGCACATCGGCTTCCGCGAGGTGGGCATCAAGTTCGAGGAACTCCTCGTCGTCACCGACGACGACGCGTACTGGCTCGACGACGACCTGCCGCACGTGCGGCGCTGGGCAGCACTCCAGGAGGCAACCGCATGACCGGCCGCAGCAACGCGCCCCGCCGCCGCACCGTCGACTCCGGCGGCCTCCCGCTCGCCGTGTACGAGCAGGGCGACCCCGCCGACCCGACGGTGGTCCTGGTGCACGGCTACCCCGACGACCACTCGGTCTGGGACGACGTCGCCGCCGACCTGGCCGCCGACCACCACGTGGTGCGCTACGACACCCGCGGCTCCGGCGCCTCCGGCGTGCCCGCCGCCCGCGAGGACTACCGGCTGGAACTGCTCGGCCAGGACCTGTACGCCGTCGCCGACGCCGTCAGCCCCGACCGGCCCGTGCACGTCGTCGCGCACGACTGGGGCAGCGTCCAGGCCTGGGAGGCCGTCACCGCGCCCGGCTCCTACCGGCGGATCGCCTCCTACACCACGATGTCCGGCCCCTGCCTGGACCACATGGGCCACTGGATCCGGCACCGGCTGCGCCGCCCCACCCCCCGCCACCTCTCCCAACTGCTGCGCCAGGGCGCCCACTCCTGGTACATCGCGCTGTTCCAGCTCCCCGTCCTCGCCCCCGCCGCCTGGAGGCTCGGCCTGGCCCGGCTCTGGCCGCGCGTGCTGCGCGACCTGGAGGCCGTCCGCCCCCGGCCCGGCCACCCGCAGGCCACCCTCGCGAAGGACGCCGTGCACGGCATCGAGCTGTACCGGGCCAACATGCGCCCCCGGGTCCGCGCCCCGCGCGAGCGGCACACCGAGGTGCCGGTGCAGCTGATCACCCTGCGACGCGACCACTACGTCTCCGACTTCCTCTCCGAGGGCCTGGAACGCTGGGTCCCCCGGCTCACCCGGCGCACCCTGGACGCCACCCACTGGTCCGCGCTGCTGGAGAAGGGCCCGACGGTCGCCGCGATGGTCCGCGAGTTCACCGCCCGCGACCACGGCGCGCTCCGCCAGGAACCCTCCGCGACCGGCGAACTCGTCGTCGTCACCGGCGGCGGCAGCGGCATCGGCCGGGCCACCGCGCTCGCCTTCGCCGACGCCGGCGCCCGCGTCGTGGTCTGCGACCGCGATCTGCCCGCCGCCCGGCGCACCGCCGAACTCTGCGAACTCTCCGGCGTCAAGGCCGCCGCCTACCAGGTCGACGTCAGCGACGGCGCCGCCGTCGACGCCTTCGCCCAGCAGGTCGCCACCGACCACGGCGTCCCCGACGTGGTCGTCAACAACGCCGGCATCGGCCACTCCGGCACCTTCCTGCAGACCACCGACGACGAGTGGCGCCGCGTCCTGGACGTCAACCTGTGGGGCGTCATCCACGGCTGCCGCGCCTTCGGGCGGCTCATGGTCGACCGCGGCACCGGCGGCCACCTGGTCAACCTCGCCTCCGCCGCCGCCTACCTGCCCGCCAAGCGGCTCGCCGCGTACGCCACCTCCAAGTCCGCCGTCTTCATGCTCTCCGACTGCCTGCGCGCCGAACTCGCCCCGCACCGGATCGGCGTCTCCACCATCTGCCCCGGCATCGTCCACACCAACATCACCCGCACCACCACCTTCTCCGGCCTCGACGAGGACGCGCTCGCCGCCAAGCAGGCCAAGGTCTCCCGGCTGTACGCCCGCCGTGGCTTCCCCCCGGAGAAGGTCGCCGCCGAGATCGTCCGCGCGGTCCGCACCGGCAAGGCCGTCGTCCCCGTCACCATCGAGGCCAAGGCCGCCCGCCTGCTCGGCCGGCTCAGCCCCGCGCTGCTGCGCAAGGCGGCCCGGATCAACGCCGGCTGAGCCGCCCCGCCGGGGCGCGGAAGCCGTGGCGGCTCAGCCGGGAATCCGAAGGCGGGGAGCCGACGCCGGAGCGCGGAAAACCGGCTGCGGCCGCGGCCCCCCGCCTCCCCGCCGCCGAACTGCCCCGCTACGCCGACTACCGCGGCCCGCACATCACCGCCCTCGCCGCCGCGATCGCCCGCGCCGGCGTGCTCGACCCCGCCGCGATCGGCGCGGCGGCCCGCGCCGGCCACCACGACCCCCAGGAGCTGAAGCGGGTCTGGCACTGCCTCGCCCGCTACGGCCGCCCCGCCCTCCCGTAGACTGGCGGTCCGTGGACTTCTCGACGATGACCGGCCCGCTCGCCTCCTTCGCCCTGGTCGTGGGCCTGCTCACGCTCACCCCCGGGCTCGACACCGCGCTGATCCTGCGCACCGCCGCGCTCGACCGCCGCCGCCGGGCCTGGGGCGTGGTCCTCGGCATCCAGGTCGGCACCCTCACCTGGGGCACCGCCTCCGCCGCCGGACTCACCGTCCTGCTCACCGCCTCCCGCCTCGCCTACGAGACGCTGCGCTGGGCGGGCGTCTGCTACCTGCTCTGGACGGGCCTGCGGATGCTCCGCGCCCGCCACACCGCGGCGGCGGAGCCGGACGCACCGGCCGGGGCGGACGGCGGCGGCTGGTGGGCCGGTTGGCGGCGCGGCCTGCTCACCAACCTGCTCAACCCCAAGGTCGGCGTCTTCTACGTCGCCGTGCTGCCCCCGTTCATCCCGGCCGGCGCCCCGCACCTCGCCGCCGGCGTGCTGCTCACCTGCGTGCACGTGGCCGAGGGCCTGCTCTGGTCCGCCGTCCTGATCGCCTTCGCCCGCACCCTGCGCGCCCGGCTGCGCCGCCCGTCCGTCCGCCGCCTGCTCGACCGGGCCACCGGCGTCGCGGTGCTCGGCTTCGGCGCGAAGCTCGCCCTCGGCGACTGACCCGCAGACCGGACGCGGCCGCGGCCCGCCACCCGGCCGGCGAACGGCCGGGCCACGGCGGGGTCCCGCGTCGGTGCGGGGCGTGTCCGTCCCGCGCGACGAGGTCCCCCCGGGAGGGCTGGACCAGGAGGGCTGGGTCAGCTGTGCAACTCCTCGATCCCCTCCCGTAGTTCGTCCGCCGTCATGCACGGCGTCAACGTCACCCTGGCGCCCAACCGCAGCCAGAGCGGCTCCATGGCGGCCACCAGCGACGACTCCCGTTCCAGGTCCACCACCAGGGTGAACCCGCGGTGGCCGTTCAGGGGGTAGAAGTACGCGGCCTCGGGCCGCAGCCTCCCCAGCAGCTCGCCCATCAACTCCGGCATCTTCCCGCCGGTGACCAGCTCGTTCGACTTCTCGGTGTCGATCTCCGCGACGATCAGGGTTCGCATCGCACGCCTCCGGACCTTTCAGGGCTCCCGCGAACCGTTCCATTCTCCCGCCCCCGCCCGCCCCGGTCGCGGTGGAACGGTCCGGCCGGGTGCGCGCGGCGCCGGGTGGCGCCGCGCGGGGGCGGCGGGGAGCTGACGGACCGTCAGGCGGTCGCAGGGCGGGGGCGCACGAGGCGCACGTGAAAGTGACCGGTGTGCTTCCTGATGGATCGTCAATTTCCTTGTAACGCCACCCGGATGGTCGTATTCCGCTTAACATTCGGCCAAAAGAGGTGTGTTCTGAGCCGTTCGGATGACCGTCCGGCCGCGGTTCGGCGCGCCTGCCGGAGCTATCCACGAGAGCAGGGCATGACCCAGACAGAGCAACAGACCAGGGCGCCCGTACCGGGCGTCCGGCGGCGGCGGGCCGAGCGGACCGCCGCCGTGGTGGCGGCCCTCGCGGCGGCCACCGCCGTCGCCGCCCCGTCGGCCTCGCCGGCGACGGCGGACGGCTCGGTGACGGTGCGGGTGATCCGGGCCGTCGACGAGAGCGGCACCTGGACGCCGGTGCTGGAGCCGGGCATCGGCGGGGTGACCGTCACCCTGACCGGGGAGGACGGCGCCGTCCGCACCGGCGTCACGGCCGCCGACGGCACCGTGACGCTGACACCGGCCAAGTCGACCCCCAGCGGCAGGTACCGGGTCGAGGTGGTCAACCCGAAGCCGGGCGTGCTCCACCCGGCGTTCGCCGCCCGCGAGGGCCTGACCGGGGCGCCGAACCGGCTCAGCAGCAACGAGGAGTTCGTCGACCTCTCGGCCGGCAAGCAGGCCGCCCTCACCACCGGCCTGTGGAACCCCGCCGACTACTGCCAGCGCAACGCCCCGCTGGCGACCGCCTGCCAGCCGCCGACCGGCGCCCCGGCGGCCCAGCGCACCCTGCTGACCTTCCCGTACGAGTCGCGCGGCGTGAACAAGGACGTCACCGACGTCGGCACCAGCGGCCAGACCGGGAACGTCTTCGGCCTCGCCTGGAACCGCGAGGACCGGAGGCTGTTCAGCTCGGCGCAGGCCAAGCGGGCCACCGCGTACGGCCCCGGCGGGCCGGGGGCGATCTACGTCACCGACCCGGTGAAGAAGACCACCGCCCTGTTCGCGACCGTCCCGAACGCCGGGACGACCGCGCACGCGGCCGACGGCGACGACCTGGCGTTCCTGCCCGCCGTCGGCAAGGAGAGCCTCGGCGGGCTGAAGCTCACCGAGGACGGCCGCGACCTGTACGTGGTCAACCTGCACGACCGCAAGCTGTACCGGTACGACGCCACCGCGCCGGCCGCGTCCGCGCCCAAGGCCGTGTACGCCATCCCGGCGGCCGGCTGCCCGTCGCCCGACGACTGGCGCCCGTACGGCCTCGGCATGCAGGACGGCACCGGCTACGTCGGCGGCGTCTGCTCCGGCCAGTCCACCGGGAGGATCACCGACCTGCGGGCCGTGGTGCTGCCCTTCGACCCGGCCACCGGCGTGTTCCGCGCGGCCGTGCTGGACCAGCCGCTCGACCACCGGGGCGTCCCGACCACCCCCTGCGCGGGCTACTTCTGGTACCCGTGGCAGGACACCGAGCCCCAGGTGGGCGGCGCGGACTGCGGCGTCAACCCGGAGCCCGAGCTCGGCGAGGTCGGCTTCGAGACCGACGGCTCGATGCTGCTGGCCTTCCGCGACCGGTACGCCGACCAGGCCGCCGCCGCCCCGCCGGAGGGGCAGCCGCTGCCGAACGGCTTCGTCTACGTGCTCGCCTCGGCCGACTTCAACAAGGCCTGCCGCAGCGGTGACACGTACGTGCTGGACGTCAACCTCGGCTGCGGCCAGACCGTCCGCAACAAGGGCTTCTTCGACCAGAGCCGCCCGTACCCGAACGGCCACCCGTACCCGGCGTTCGCCGGCCTGGCGCTGTCCAAGGTCGAGAACTCCATCGCCACCTCCGGCTACGACGTGTCCAACAACATCGTCACCGCCGGCACCATGTTCACCCTGCGCGGCGGCGGCCCCGACCCGGGCCTCGGCAACGAACTGTCCGACGGCCGCTCGCGCTTCGGCAAGGGCGCCGCGATGGCCGACCTGGAAGTGCTCTGCGACCGCGCCCCGCTGCAGATCGGCAACCGGGTCTGGTACGACCCCGAGCGCTCCGGACGGCAGCTGCCGCAGCAGAAGCCCGTCCCCGGCGCCACCGTGCACCTCTACGACGCGGACGGGAAGCTGGTCGGCACCACCAAGACCACCGCCCGCGGCGAGTACTACTTCGACGACGGCAACGTCACCGGCGGGCTGAAGCCGAAGACCGCCTACACCATCCGGCTCGACAACCCCGCCGACTACACCGCGACCGGCCCGCTGTACCACTGGGTCCCGACCGGGGACAACGTCGGCGACAACCGCCTGACCGACTCCGACGGCACCGTCCCCGAGGGCGGCGGCTACGTCGAACGGGCGCTCACCACCGGCGGACCCGGCCAGAACGACCACAGCTTCGACTTCGGCTTCCAGAAGCAGCAGGGCGCGCTGCGCCTGGTCAAGCACGACCAGGACGGCAAGCCGCTGCCCGGCGCGGTCTTCCAGCTGTGGCGCGAGTCCAACGACACCGCCGGCCTGCAGGCCGACGGCGACAAGGCCGACACCGAGGTCGGCGACCCGTGCACCACCGGCGAGGACGGCACCTGCACCAGCCGGGTCGACCTCGGCAGCTACTACTGGCAGGAGGTCAGCCCGCCCAAGGGCTACCGGGCCCCCGAACAGCCGGTCCTCGGACCGGTCGTGCTGGACGACGCGCACCTCGACGCGGGCATCACCACCACCGCCGTCAACACCGTCGTCCCGCCGGAGCCGACCCCCACGCCCACCCCGACGCCCACCCCCACCCCGACCCCGGCGGCCCCCGCGCCGCCGCAGTCCCGCCCCACCCCGGGCGGCAGCCTCGCCAGCACCGGCATGGACGGCACCGTGCCGTACGCGCTGGCCGGCGGCGCGCTGCTGCTGGTGCTCGGCACCGGACTGCTGGTCGCGGTGCGCCGGCGCCGGGCGAGCTGATCGTCCGACCACCCGATCGGCGGCAGGACCGGGGCCCCGGGTTCGCACCCGGGGCCCCGGCCCGTCCACCCCAGGAACAGCAGAGGAATCCGTGGCAACGAAGAACGCGGTGACGAAGAACGCGGCGAAGCGGGCCCCGGCGGCACCGGGGAGCAGCGGCCGCCGTCGCCGGCACGCGCTGATCGCCGCGCTGGCCGCCGTCCTGGTCGCCGCCGGCGGGGTGACGGCCTGGCGGCTCACCACCGGCACGGACGAGGCCCGGCCGCTCAGCACCGAGGAGGCCTCCCGGCTCGCCCTGTCCCGGTTCACCCTCTACGGCACCAGCCCCGCCGAGGTCGAACTGACCGTCCGGGAGGGCGACGGCACGGTGGTCGAGGTGCACGGCGTCATCGACTACCGCACCCGGCACGCCGCCGGGACCTACAAGGTCACCGGAGCACAGGGCGCCCTCGACGAGGGCCTGCTGATCTGGGACGCCGGCGGCCTCGGCCTCGCCGATCCCCCCGCCGGGACGAACGCCGCCACCCCCGCCTGGGAACAGGCCGAGCACGTCCCGCGCACCGGCTGGACCTCCCGCCCGTACGGCACCGACCCGCTCGACGCCGGACTCGACCTGGCCGTCCAGCTCGGCGCCGACCGGCCCGACAACCCGCTGCTGCTCGCCCAGGCCGGCCCCCGCCTGCTCGGCCGCGACCGGATCGACGGCCGCGAGCACGACCGCATCTCCGGCCCCCGCCCGCGCGAGGCGGCCACCCCGGGGGACACCTCGCCGCTCACCTACTGGATCGACGGCGAGGGCGGCCTGCGCCGCGTCACCATGCGGATGCCCGGCATCGGCACCCCCACCACCCTGGACTTCCACGGGCGGCGGACCGGGGCGAAACTCCCCGAAGCGCCCTGGGCGACGGCCGGCTGACCCCCGGTGTCACCGGTCCGCGGGCAGCGGGTACGCGTCCGGGTCGACCACGCCCGGCAGGTCGACGGCGGGCACCGCCGGGGCGTGCGGGTCCGGCAGCGCGGGCTGCGCGGGCGGCACCGGCACGGCGTCGAACGCCGTCCCGGGCGGGGCCTGCACGCCCGCCGCCCGGCCCGCCGGGACCCGGCCGCCGCCGGCCGCGTCACAGGCCGCCAGCCCCTCCAGCCCGTCCGGGCTCTGCGTCGAGGGCCCGTTGCCGCTGAAGCAGTTGCCCGGACCGGCCGCCGCGCTGACCAGGTCCACCCCGTTGCCGGTGACCCGGTTCGAGGTGACCCGGTTGCCGGACGCCGGGTGCCCCGGCGGGTCGGTCACCACCACGCCCGCCGCCCGGTTGCCGCGCACCAGGTTCCGCTCGACCCGGTTGCCCGTCCCGCCGCCGATCCCGATCCCGATCCCGAAGCCGCCGTCCGCCTGCTCCGGCGAGTCCGCCGCGTTGTTGTCCGCCACCACGTTGCCCGCGATCACCGCGGCGTGCTGCGGCGCCAACGACTCCAGGTCGTTCGAGTTCACCGTCACCCCGACCCGGTTGCCCACCACCCGGTTGCCCACCACGGTCAGGTTCTCCGAGGCGTTGGTGATCTCGATCCCGACCGCGTTGCGCTCCACCGTGTTGCCCCGCACCAGGGTGTCGCACGGCCTGCACTGCCCGACGTAGATCCCCGAGTCGGCCTGCCCGGACGCGTACGACTCCTCGATGACCCCGCCGCGCGCGTCGAACGCGTAGATCCCGTACAGCGCGTTCCCGTACGCCGTCACCCGGGTCGCCCGGAACCCCCGCACCGGCGGGAACCGGGTGGTGTCCAGCGGGTCGTACGCCGAACCGCCCGCGCCGTGCCGCTGCAGCTTCTCGTCGGTGACGCCGGTGAACAGCACCCCGTTCGCCAGGTAGCCGTGCACGGTCAGGTTCTCCACCACGCTGCCCGCGCCGGTCGCGGTGATCCCGTTGACCAGCTTCAGCCCGCCGTCGAACACCACGGCGTTGCGGTCCGTCCCGCGCAGCACCACCCGCGGCCTGGTGATCCGCACGCTCTCCCGGTACGTCCCCGGGCCGACCAGCACCAGGTCGCCCGGGTTCGCGGTGTCCACCGCCCGCTGCACGGTCGGGAAGTCCTCCGGCACCCGCAGCACCGTCCCCGGCGGATGGCGGTCGGCTGACCGGGAACCACCGGCGTCCGGGGAACAACCGGCCGCCGCCGGCAGCAGCACCAGCGCCGCGGCGACCCACAGCCGACCGAGACCGACCTGACCCGACATCAAACGAGAAGAAGAGAGGCGGAGTTGCATGAAACGTGTTCTATCGTCTGCAATGACGGCCATGCACACCGAACCGGGGAACCCGCAGCACCGCACCGCACCGGACCCGCCCCGGATCGACCGCCGCGCCCTGCTCACCGCCGGCGCCGCACTCGCCGCCGCCACCGGCGCGGGCGCCGCCACCCTCCTCACCCGGGACGACCGGCCCGCGGCCGCCGCCGCACCGCCACCCCCCGTCCCCTTCCACGGCGCCCGGCAGTCCGGCGTCCTGCACCGCCAACTCCCCGCCACCCGGCTGCTCGCCCTCGACCTGCCCGCCGACACCGACCGCGCCGCGCTGCGCACCCTGCTCGCCGCCGCGAGCGACGTCCTCGCCCGGGCGGCGAACGGCAGCCTCGCCGACCCGCGGCTCACCGGCACCCCGCCCACCACCTCGCTCGCCGCGATCGGCCCCGCCCTCGCCGGCCGCCTCCGCCTGCCCGCCCCCGAGACCCTCACCGAACTCCCCGCCCTCCCCGGCGACCGCCTCGACCCCGCCCGCAGCGGCGGCGACCTCCTGCTCCAGGTCAGCACCGAACAGCCCTGGACCACCGGCATCCTCACCGAGCACCTGCTCACGGCCGCCGGCACCGCCGGCGCCACCCTGCGCTGGCACCAGAGCGGCTTCCTGCCCCCCGCCCCCGACGGGCAGACCCCGCGCAACCTCTTCGGCTTCAAGGACGGCACCGCCAACCCCGACCCCGCCGACCCCGACCTCTGGCACCAGGACGGCACCGTCCTCGTCTACCGCCGCATCCGGATGGACACCGCCGCCTTCGCCGCCCTCCCCGCCGACGGCCGCGAACGCGCCATGGGCCGCCGCACCGACACCGGCGCCCCCCTCACCGGCACCGCCGAACACGACGACCCCGACATCTACGCCAAGCACCCCGACGGCTCCTACGTCATCCCCGCCACCTCCCACGTCCGCCTCAGCAGCCCCCGCCTCGACGGCGGCACCCGCATGCTCCGCCGGGGCTGGTCCTACGACGACACCCCCACCGACCGGGGCCTCCTCTTCCTCGCCTTCCTCCGCGACCCCGCCCTCTTCACCCGCGTCCAGACCCGCCTCGCCGAACGCGACGCCCTCACGCCGTTCCTGGCGCACACCGGTTCGGCGGTGGCGTGGGTGCTGCCGGGGGCACGGGAGGGCGGAGCACTGGGGGAGGGGCTGTAGGGCGGGGACCGTCCGGGGCGGGTTGTCGGTCGCGGGTGTCAGCCTGGGGGCATGGACGAACGCGACAGCGAGCAGTTGCTGCGGGGGCGGGTCTACGGGGCCGACCACGACGACCCCGGGCCGCGCCCGGGGCGGGCGTACCGGGAGCTGGTCGGCGGGCCGTTGGACGGGCTGCTGCTGGACGTCACCGGCTGGGCCGCCGACACCCTCGCCGCCGGTGCCGACCTGCCCACCCACCTGGGCCGGTACGGCGGGGCGGGCACCTCCCGCTACGAGCCGCGCGAGGCGGACCCGCGCCGCTGGGACTGGGCCGGCGACAGCCGGTAGCGCGGAACGGCCGGTCCGCCCCGGCGGGGCGGACCGGCCGTCCGGGGGCCGTCCGGGGTCAGATCATCCAGACCTGGTCGGCGTAGACCGGGGTGCAGTCGTATTGGTAGACGTACGCGTTGTACTCGGGCGTGCGCCAGGAGACGAACGCGCAGCGGTTGGTGTAGACGTTGCGGATCTGGTAACCGCCGGTCGACACCGGGTCCAGGTACCAGACCTGGTCGGAGTACTGGGGGTCGCACGCGATCTCGCCGACCGAGGCGCCGTTCTCCGGGTTGAAGTGCGAGACGAACAGGCACCGGTTGCTGTAGACGTTGCGGATCTGGTAGCCGCCGGTCGCGACGGGCTCGATCTTCCACAGCTGGTCGGCGTAGGTGTTGTCGCAGTCGGCCTGCTGGGCCCCGGCACCGTCGCCCGAGACGCGCCAGGAGACGTAGAGGCAGCGTCCGCTGAGGTTGTTCCTGATCGAGACGCCCGGGGAGAGGACGTACCCGGGGGTGCCCGACAGGGCCGCGGCCTGGGCGGCCGTCAGGGCGCTGCCGCCCCAGCTCTGGACGCCGGAGACGGCGCCCTTGAAGCCGCTGCCGGACTCGCGGGAGTCGCCGACCCGGAAGGTGCCGGTGAAGCCGGTGACCGGGGCGTGCGCCTTGGTGCCGGCCGAGACGCCGTTGATGTACAGCGTCATGGTCTGCGAGGGCGCGTCGTAGACGGCGGTCAGGTGCGTCCAGACGTCGGACTGGACGACGCCGGAGCCCGGCGCCGGACGCGCGCAGTCGGTGGCGGCCGAGGCGGTGTCGGCGGTGGCCATGCAGAACGCCCACTGGTGGGTGGAACCGTCCGCGAAGACCTTCAGACCGGGGGTCTGGCCGCCGTCCTGGGAGAGGACGGTGCCGCTCGCGCCGTTCGCGGGCTTGGCCCAGACCGACAGGGAGAAGCTGCCGTTGAGCGCGACCGCGGCCGAACCGGTCAGGTGGCCCGTCGCGCTGCCGTCCAGGCGCACGTCGGGGCTGAAGAAGTCCCGGGTGCCGACGGTGGCGCCGGCGGCACCGGTCAGGTGGGCGGTGGCGACGGTGTCCGGCGCGGTGCCCACCTGGCTGCCCTCGGCCCCTGCGACGGCCAGCGGCCAGGAGTGGGTCGGGGCGAGCAGGTTCTGGCCGGTCTGGGCGGTCAGCGCGGTGCCGTTGGACAGGTACGAGGTGACCTGCCCGTTGGCGGCGACGGCCCACAGGTCGACGGTGCCGTCCCGGTTGACGTCGGCGGCCTGCAGGACGGGCTTGGCGGTGGTGTCCCAGCCGCTGGCGGCGATCTTCACCGGGGTGTTGGGCAGGGTGGTGGTGCCGGTGAACACGGCGGTGGTGATGTTCTGCAGGACGGTGGGGCTGTAGTACCAGAGTTCGCCGGTGGTGGTGTTGCGGGCGTACAGCGCCGGCAGGTTGTCGACCAGGGCGGTGGTGACGGTCCAGTTGGTCCAGTCGCCGGTGCCGGTGGGGTTGGTGGCGGCCAGCGGCACGCTGGCGTCCGCGTTGTCGAAGCCGCCGGGGATGCCGGTCGACGCGGAGAGGGTGAGCTTCCCGTTGAGCAGGAGCAGCAGGCCGGGCCGGGTGCCGGTCATCGCGTTGGCCGCCTGGTAGAGCGCGCCGGCGTTGACGGCCTGGGTGGCCTTGTTGCCGCTGGTGAAGGTCTGGGCGCCGATGTTGACCTGGGAGCCGGAGTTGGGCGAGAGGGCGGAGCCGTCGCCGTTGCCGTAGAGGATGCTGCCGGCGCCGGTGGCCGGGTTGTAGGACAGCACGTCGTTGAAGCCGGTGCCGTCGCGGAAGTGGCCGGTGGCGGCCTGGGTGCCGTTCCAGTCGGCGGCCGAGCCGGACGTGTTGACGCCGGTGCCCTTGATGCCGATGTTGTCCGCCGCGGTGTTGACCGTGCTGGTGCTCGCACCGGCGGCCAGCCACAGACCGGCGGGCAGGTTCGCCTTGCCACCGACCACCACGAGGTCCGTCCGGCCCTGACCGGTCAGGTCACCGTCCAGCGCGGTCGCGGGCGCGTCCGCGTTGAACGGCAGGAGCGCGGTGTCGCCGACGTTGCCGCCGGGCGAGACCGCGGTGACGGTGAGCATGTTCACCCGACGGGTCGGCTTGATCGTCACCGTGGCGGAGCCGGAGGAAGCCGCGACCGTCTTCGGCGCGCCGCCGTTCAGCTGGTACAGGAAGCTGGCGGGGGAGGCGGCCGAGGAGTTGGCGGTGAAGGTGAAGCCGGCGTCCGTCCCGACCTTGTACGAGGTCGCGCTCTGGGTGATGCCGGGCTGGCCGGGGGCGCTGAGGTCGACCGAGAACTTGCACGGCCCGGCCGCCGAGCTCCAGGCGCTGCCGTCGGACGCCCGGACGGACCAGGAGAAGGTGGTGATCTGACCCGCGGTCGCCGCGTTCGCCAGGGTGGCGCGCGGGACCAGCAGCGCGGCCGAGGTCCCGGAGGTGGCGCTCGGGGTCCCGGAGGTGACGACGGCGCCGGTGCTGTCCTTGACCAGGGTGAACTCGGCGTTGAGGCTGCCGCCGTCCGGGTCGTTGACGTTGGCGTAGAGCGTGATGTCGCCGTTGCCGACCACGGTGGGCGTGTACGCCCCGCAGGCCGTACCCGGCGAGGTCAGCAGGCTGCTCGGGGTGGTCGGGGCGTGGTTGTAGTCGGTGCTCATCGACATGGACGAGGGCTGGAACTTCTTCCAGCCGTACTTGTCCGACTCGTCAGAGGCGCGCAGGCCCAGGGTGAGGCTGGACTGGCCGTTGTTGACGGCGCTCTGGACGGCACCGAGGGCGTTGAAGCCGAGGCCGGCGGTGGGGCAGTTGCTGCTGTAGCCGTGGGCCTCGTTCTTGGTGTCCAGCCAGCTGTTCCAACCGGGCTGGTTGTTCCAGGTGGTGCCGGAGCCGATGCCGCCCGTCGACCAGAGTTCGACGTTGCGGCCGCTGCACGAGGGCGCGTAGGTCTCGGTGGCGTAGAACGTCGACTTGGTGATCTGCGCGCCCTGCAACTGCGAGGGGACGCTCAGTTGGGCGAAGGCGCGGCCGACGTAGAGCGGGGACTCCCAGCCGTTGTAGCCCACGCGCAGGCCGGTGGCGTCGCTGGTGCGCCAGTAGCTGGTGGTGGTGAAGGCGGAGCTGACGTACGTCCAGTTCTGCAGGCCGCCGCCGGCGGAGTAGGTGGGGTCGATGTAGAGCGGCCAGACGGTGTCCTTGCCGGACAGCAGTGCCTCGTCCGGGGTCAGGGTGATGGCGCCGTCGCGGTACTCGCTCTTCAGCTTCCCGGCCCGGGCGTGGGCGCCGGGGTCGAGGTGCGAGGACTTGGCGGGGGAGCCGGACTTGGCGTCCAGGGCCAGGCCGGTGCGGGCGTCGGGGACGGTCGCTGCAGTGGGGTCGGTCGCGGAGTCCCAGACGCCGTTGCCGGGCGCGGGGGCGGAGAAGAGCGTCTTGCCGCTCTTGTCCTTGGCGGTGATGTTGCCGCCCTGGTCGGTGGCCAGGTCCACGCCCTTGGCCTTCGTCTTGAAGGCGAGCTTCTTCAGGGCGGGGTTGGCGGCGGCCTTGGCGTTCTTGACGACGAAGACCTCGGAGAAGCCGCCGAGGGTGTCGGCGGTGACCTTCAGGTCGAGGCCGTCCTGCAGCGCGTAGGTGGCGGTGGCGCCGTCCAGGGTGGGCGCGGGGAGTTTGGTGGCGAGGCCGGCGGGGAGTTCCAGGGCGAGGGAGGCGGGGCCGGACTTCATGGTGGCCAGCGGGCCGGTGCCGCCGCCGGAGAGGGCCAGGTCGGTGGCGGCCAGCGCCGGGCCGATGCTGCCGTCCTTGTGCTTGACGAGGGTGGCGTCGAGGTTCTTCCAGGCGCCGTCCTGGTAGCGGCGCACCGGGGTGACGTGCTGGGTCAGGGTGAAGGTGCCGTCGGGGTTGGCGGTCAGCTCGTCGGTCGCGGTGGTCGCCGCGTCCGCCTTCACCGCCTTACCCGTCTTGCGGGCCTGCGCGGACGCCTGGTCGGAGGTCAGCGGCTCGGCCTTGCCACTGACCGGCTTGGCCGGTGCGGCGGGTTCCGCTTGCGCGGTGGTGGTGAAGGCAGTGAGTGTCGCGGCCGCCAGAGTGACGGCCACCGCGCCGGCCAGCAGCCGTCCGGGCGGGGAGACCGGTATGGGTCTAGACATGGTGAACAGTCCCTATTCGTCGAAAAAGGCCAGCTCAGCGGCCAGTTCGTGGTCGAGCGGAAGCAGCCTGCCACGAGGCCCGGACAGGCGCTCACCGTTTTCGCGCACTCGCCTGACGGAAAGTGAGATTGCTACTTGTTTGACCGATTTGGAATCGGCCGCATCGGTAAAAGTTCGGCAAAGCGCAGATCAGGTTCAAGGGAATGCGGCAGGGACCGGTCGGCCGCCGTTCGCCGGGGCGAGAAGACGTGGGCCCCACCGCCTGCGGCGGTGGGGCCCACGCGTGGGTGCGGCGGCGTCAGTTGTAGGTGCCGGAGGCCCAGATGGCGGTGCCGTCGGGCTGGTAGATCACCAGGTTGCCGGTCGGCAGCAGCAGCATGCTGTCACCCGGCGAGACGATACCCGCTGACCACAGGCCGGTGCCCGGAGTGTGCGTCGGCTGCGGGTAGATGCCGAAGTTGCCGTCCTCCTGCAGGGTCAGCACGGCGTTCGGGTGGCCGGTCGAGCCCTGGCTCCACGTCGTGCCGTTCGCCTTGGTGATGGTCAGCAGGCCCGCGTTGAACGTCATGGTGGCGCGGGCGGTGCTCCAGTTGGAGCCGCTGGGGTAGTTGGTGTCGTCGCTGGAGAACGACACGAAGCCCGGGGTGCCGGAGAGCAGGGCGACCTGAGTGGGCGTGAGCGTGGTCCCCTTCCAGAGCTGCACCTTCGAGACCGCGCCCTTGAGGAAGGTGCTGTGGCCGCTGTTGTACATGTAGTCGCCGACCCGGAAGCTGCCGTTGAAGCCGGTGACCGGGGTGTGGGTGCCCCAGTTGACCTCGGCCCCGTTCACGTACAGCGCCATCGCCTGGGTGGACGCCTTGTAGGTGACGGTCAGGTGGGTCCACACCCCGAGTTGCACCAGCCCGAAGTTGGCGTCCGGGTGGTGGACGCAGTCGTAGGTCCAGGCACTGCTGTCCGCCTTCGACATGCAGTAGTACCACTGCTTGGTGTACGCGTCCGCGTAGACGATGAACCCCGCGGACTGGTTTCCGTCCTGGGACATCACGATGCCGCCGTAGTCCTCCGGCTTGACCCACGCCGAAGCGGTGAAGTCCGCGGAGAGGGTGAGCGAGTTGCTCGTGCTCAGGACGCCGGACGAGGTGCCGTCCAGGTGCACGTCCGGGTTGAACAGGTCCTTGCGGCTCCAGGTCGCGCCCGTGCCGCCGGCCATGGCGGGGCCGCCGCCGTTCTCGGCGCTCGACACCACCCGGCTGCCCTCGGTCCCACCCTCGTTCAGGGCCCAGGAGCGGGTCGGGGTGAGCAGGTTCTGGCCGGTCTGGGCGGTCAGCGCGGTGCCGTTGGACAGGTAGGCGACCGCCTGGCCGGCGGAGTCGACGGCCCACAGGTCGACGGTGCCGTCCCGGTTGATGTCGGCGGCCTGCAGGACGGGCTTGGCGGTGGTGTCCCAGCCGTTGGCGGCGATCTTCACCGGGGTGTTGGGCAGGGTGGTGGTGCCGGTCAACGCGGCGGTGGTGATGTTCTGCAGGACGGTGGGGCTGTAGTACCAGAGCTCGCCGGTGCTGGCCTTCCGGGCGTACAGCGCGGGCGCGTTGTCGGCCAGGGCGGTGTGGATGGTCCAGCCGGCCCAGTCACCGGTGCCGGTGGGGTTGGTGGTGGTCAGCGGGCGGCTGTCGTCCGCGTTGTCGAAGCCGCCGGGGACGCCGGTCGACGCGGAGAGGGTGAGCTTCCCGTTGAGCAGGAGCAGCAGGCCGGGCCGGGTGCCGGGCATCTGGAGGGCGTTCTGGTAGAGCGCGCCCGCGTTGGCGGCCTGGGCGGCCTTGGCGGTGCTGGTGCTGTCGGTGAAGGTCTGGGCGCCGATGTTGACCTGGGAGCCGGAGTTGGGGGAGAGGGCGGAGCCGTCGCCGTTGCCGTAGAGGATGCTGCCGGCGCCGGTGGTCGGGTTGTAGGACAGGACGTCGTTGAAGCCGGTGCCGGTGCGGAAGTGGCCGGTGACGGCCTGGGTGCCGTTCCAGTCGGCGGCCGAGCCGGGCGCGTTGGCGCCGGTGCCCTGGACACCGATGTTGTTGGCCGCCGCGTTGACGGACTTGCTGGACACACCGGTGGACAGCCACAGGCCGGAGGGCAGGCCGGCTTGGCCGCCGACGACGGTGAGGTCGGCGCGGCCGGTGCCGGTGAGGTCGTTCTCGGCGGCGGTCGCGGGCGCGGCCGCGTTGAAGATCAGGGTTGCGGTGTCACCGACGTTGCCGCCCGCCGACACCGAGGTCACCGTCAGGGTGTTGACGGCCCGGGTCGGCTTGATCGAGGCGCTCGCCGTGCCGGAGGCCACCGCCACCGAGGCGGGGGCCGCCCCGTTCAGCTGGTAGAGGAAGCTGGACGGGGCCGAACCGCTGCTGTTCGCCGTGAAGGTGAAGTTCGCCGCCGTCCCGACGGTGTAGGACGGGTTGGCGGACTGGGTGATCGTCGGCGCGCCCGGGCTGGTGGGATCGAAGATGAACAGGCAGGCGCCCGAGGTCGGGCCGCTGACACTGCCGTCATTGGCCGAGACGTTCCAGGCGAACATCGTCGCCGTGCCGTTGGACGCGTTCACCAGGTCGGCCCGCGGGATCACGAAGCCGCTGGTGGTGCCCGACCATGCGGCGACCGTCTTGGACTCGATGATCGAGCTGCCGTAGTAGGTCACCACGGTGAAGGTGGTGTTGAGGCTGCCGCCGTCCGCGTCGTCGACGTTGGCGTAGAGCGTCACGTCGCCGTTGCCGACCGTCGTGGGCGGGTTGGCGGTGCAGGAGGTCGCCGGAGACGTGCTCAGGTTGGTCGGGGTGGTCGGGGCGTGGTTGTACTCGGTGGTCATCGACATGGACGAGGGCTGGAACTTCTTCCAGGCGTACTTGTCGGACTCGTCGGAGGCGCGCAGACCGAGGGTCACGTTCGACTGGCCGTTGTTGACGGCGCTCTGGATGGCGCCGAGGGCGTTGAAGCCGAGGCCGGCGGTCGGGCAGCTGCTGCTGTAGCCGTGGGCCTCGTTCTTGGTGTCGAGCTTGCTGATCCAGCCCGGCTGGTTGTTCCAGGTGGTGCCGGAGCCGATGGCGCCCGTCCACCACAGTTCGACGTTGCGGCTGCTGCAGGAGGGGGCGTAGGTCTCGGTGGCGTAGAACGTCGACTTGGTGATCTGGGCGCCCTGCAACTGCGAGGGGACGCTCAGTTGCGCGAAGGCGCGGCCGACGTAGAGCGGGGAGTCCCAGCCGTTGTAGCCCACCCGCAGACCGGTGGCGTCGCTGGTGCGCCAGTAGCTCGTGCCGGTGAAGGCGGAGCTGACGTACGTCCAGTTCTGGAGGCCGCCGCCGGCGGCGTAGGTGGGGTCGATGTAGAGCGGCCAGACGGTGTCCTTGCCGGACAGCAGTGCCTCGTCCGGGGTGAGGGTGATGGCGCCGTCGCGGTACTCGCTCTTGAGCTGCCCGGTGCGGGCGTGGGCGCCGGCCTCGGTGGGTGAGGAGGATGCCGGCGTACCGGCCTTCGCGTCGAGCTTGATACCGGTGCGGGCGTCGGGGACGGTCGCGGCGGCCGGGTCGGTGGTGGAGTCCCAGACGCCGTTGCCGGGCGCGGGGGCGGAGAAGAGCGTCTTGCCGCTCTTGTCCTTGGCGGTGATGTTGCCGCCCTGGTCGGTGGCCAGGTCGACGCCCTTGGCGGTGGTCTTGAAGGCGAGCTTCTTCAGGGCCGGGTTGGCGGCGGCCTTGGCGTTCTTGACGACGAAGACCTCGGAGAACCCGCCGAGGGTGTCGGCGGTGACCTTCAGGTCGAGGCCGTCCTGCAGCGCGTAGGTCGCGGTGGCGCCGTCCAGCGTCGGGGCGGGGAGTTTGGTGGCGAGGCCGGCCGGGAGTTCCAGGGCGAGGGAGGCGGGGCCGGACTTCATGGTGGCCAGCGGGCCGGTGCCGCCGCCGGAGAGGGCCAGGTCGGTGGCGGCCAGCGCGGGGCCGATGCTGCCGTCCTTGTGCTTGACCAGGGTGGCGTCGAGGTTCTTCCAGGCGCCGTCCTGGTAGCGGCGCACCGGGGTGACGTGCTGGGTCAGGGTGAAGGTGCCGTCCGGGTTCGCGGTCAGCTCGTCGGTCGCGGTGGTCGCCGCGTCCGCCTTCACCGCCTTGCCGGTCTTGCGGGCCTGCGCGGACGCCTGGTCCGACGTCAGCGGCTCGGCCTTGCCCGCGGCGGCCTTGGCCGGTGCGGCGGGTTCCGCTTGCGCGGTGGCGGTGAAGACAGTGAGTGTCGCGGCCGCCAGAGTGACGGCCACCGCGCCGGCCAGCAGCCGTCCCGGTGGAGCGACCGGTATCGGTCGAGTCATGATGAACAATCCCTAATCGTCGAAAAAGGCCAGCTCAAAGGCCAGTTCGTGGTCGAGCGGAAGCAGCCTGCCATGCGGGAGAGCCCGACGGGAACGATTTCGGAATACGGAGCTGACGATATGTTTGTTTGGTGACGAGGTATCCGGTTTGGTGTCCGGATACTGGAGGCACCACCCCCCCGTGATGGGCCGATCACGACGAACCGGGCCCCGCTCGGAGAGTGAGCGGGGCCCGGTTCGCGGTCACCTGGGTGGCCGGTGGGTGGGTCAGACGGTGCCGAGGACCTGGCCCCAGTCGGTCCAGCCCGGGGTGGCGAAGTCGTCGCCGCCGTTGGAGAGCCACGCGTTGGTGGCGCCGTTGACGACCAGGTAGTCGCTGCGGCCGTCCCCGTCCAGGTCGGTGAAGTCGACCTGGCTCTGGGTGGTGCTGTGGCCAAGGCTGACGGTGGTGCGGAGGACCCAGCCGCCGCCGGTGTCGCCACCGTGGTTGATGTAGGAGGTGATGCTCCCGTCGTTGTTGACGATGGTGTAGTCGGCCTTGCCGTCGCCGTCCAGGTCGGCCCAGCGGATGCGGCTGCGGTCGCTGGTGACGCCGGAGGCGACCTGGCCGGCCTCGGCCCAGCCGCCGTGGCCGTCGCCGCCCCGGTTCAGCCAGACGCCGACCGCTCCGCTGGCCTGGATGACGATGTAGTCGGTCTTGCCGTCGCCGTCGAAGTCGGCGAAGCGGACCTGGTCGGTGTTGCTGATGGCACCGAGGGCGACCTGCCCGTAGTTGGTCCAGCCGCCGCGGCCGTCACCGCCGTTGTTCAGCCAGATGCTGACCGCCGAGCCGTTGAAGACGATGTAGTCGGCCTTGTGGTCGCCGTCGAAGTCGGCGAACCGGACCTTGGTGCGGTCGCTGGTGACGCCGTAGGCGACCTGGCCGAGGTCGGTCCAGCCGCCGTGGCCGTCGGTGCCGTTGTTCAGCTTGACGTTGATGGCGCCCGTGTCGGAGATGGTGATCGCGTCGGCACGGCCGTCACCGTTGAAGTCGGCGTAGCGGAGCTTGCCGGTGCCGCCGGACTCGTTGGTGGCGGCGCTGTTGTTCGCACCGCGGCTGAAGGTCCCGGAGTCCCAGAGCGGCGCTCCGTCGGCCCGGTAGAGGACGAGGTTCCCGTCCGGCTGGAGGAACATGCTGGCGCCGCCGTTGTTGTACGTCCCCGAGGCCCACAGCGGCGTGCCGGTGTGCGAGGCCTGCGGGTAGATCACCAGGTTGCCGTCGGACTGCAGGGTCAGGACCGAGGCGGAGGTGCCACCGCCGCCGAGGGTCCAGGTGCCGTAGCCGGGGTTGTTGATCGTCAGCGTGCCGTTGCGGAACGACATGGTGGCGCGGCCGGCCGTCCAGGTGGTGCCGCTGGGGTAGTTGGTGTCGTCGCTGGGGAACAGCACGTAGCCGGGGTTGCCGGAGAGCCGCGCCATCTGGTCGGGGCTCAGCGTGGTGCCGGCCCAGGTGCGGACGTCCGAGACGGAGCCCGGGAAGTACACCTGGTGGGTGCCGGTGTTCAGGTAGTCGCCGACCCGGAAGCTGCCGTCGGTCCCGGCGACCGGGGCGTGGGTGCCGGCCGCCACGTTGATGCCGTTGACGTAGAGCGCCATCTCCTGGGTGGTGGCGTTGTACGTCGCCCCGAGGTGCGTCCAGACGCCGATCTGGATGGTGCTGCTGCGCACGCAGTCGTAGGACCAGCCGCTGTCGACGGTGGCGATGCAGAACCGCCACTGCTTCGTGCCCGGGCCGTCGCCGAACAGCATGAACCGGGAGGTGTTGACGCCGTCCTGGGAGAGCACGACGCCGCCGTAGTCCTCCGGCTTGACCCACGTCGACAGGCTGAAGTTCGCCGCGGCGTTGACCGCCGGGGCCGAGCTGCTGAGCACGCCGGACTTGTTCCAGGCCAGGTGGACGTTCGGGTTGAAGATGCCCTGGTTGTTCCAGGTCGCGCCGGCGGCGCTGCCGGTCAGCGGCAGGGAACCGGACCGGTCGGCGACCGTGGCCACCCGGCTGCCCTCGGCGCCGCCCTCGTTGAGGGGCCAGGCGTGGGTCGGGGTGAGCAGGTTCTGGCCGGTCTGGGCGGTCAGCGCGGTGCCGTTGGACAGGTACGAGGTGGCCTGGCCGTTGGCGGCGACGGCCCACAGGTCGACGGTGCCGTCCCGGTTGACGTCGGCGGCCTGCAGGACGGGCTTGGCGTTGGTGTCCCAGCCGCTGGCGGCGACCTTGACCGGCGTGTTCGGCTGGTCGTTGGTGCCCACGAGCTGGGCGGCGGTGAGGTTGGTCAGGACGGTGGGGCTGTAGTACCAGAGCTCACCGGTGGTGGTGTTGCGGGCGTACAGCGCCGGCAGGTTGTTGACCAGGGCGGTGTGGATGGTCCAGCCGGCCCAGGTGCCGCTGCCGGTGGGGTTGGTGGTGGTCAGCGGGATGCTGGCGTCCGCGGACTCGAAGGCGCCGGGGACGCCGTTCGAGGCGGACAGGGTGAGCTGGCCGTCGAGGAGCAGCAGCAGGCCGGGTCGGGTGCCGGGCATCTGGAGGGCGTTCTGGTAGAGCGCGCCCGCGTTGGCGGTCTGGGTGGCCTTGTTGCCGGTGGTGCCGTTGGTGAAGGCCTGGGTGCTGACGTTGACCTGGGAGCCGGAGTTGGGCGAGAGGGCGGAGCCGTCGCCGTTGCCGTAGAGGATGCTGCCGGCGCCGGTGGTCGGGTTGTAGGACAGGACGTCGTTGAAGCCGGTGCCGGTGCG